>JBLNBY010000194.1:0-2933 GCA_050260295.1 Bacteroidota bacterium | reverse complement strand
CCGGAAACCGAGAGTCGAGGAGTTGAAACGGGCAGAACCCAGCTCCAAAACCGAGACCGCGGACGTTCAGAGGACTCCAGTTATTGACACCCCGCGAGCGGAGTTGCCATCCACTCTGCCGACGAGCTATCGTGGCTATATCCTGGATCCCTTTCAGGCGGAGGCTATTGCTCTTCTGGAGCAGGGTGCATCTGTCCTGGTGGCAGCGCCCACCGGAACCGGTAAGACCCTGATCGCCGATTACGTTGTCGAGAAAGTTTTCCGGCAGGGACGCGCGGTCGTTTATACCGCCCCCATCAAAGCCCTCAGCAACCAGAAGTTCAAAGAGTTCAAACGGTTGCTGGGGGAGGATGCGGTCGGAATCATCACCGGCGACGTCGTCTTTCAACCGGATGCACCGGTACGGGTGATGACGACCGAAATCTTCCGTAACATGCTTCATCTCGACCCCCAGCGATTGAGCCAGGTATCATATGTCATCTTCGACGAGATCCATTGGTTGGCAGATCCCGAACGGGGCAGCGTCTGGGAGGAGTCACTCATATTTCTCCCGCCACACATCAGTTTTCTGGGTTTGTCGGCCACCGTACCCAACGTGGATCAGCTGGCACGCTGGGTAGAAACTGTACAGCAACGCCCGGTAGCGGTGGTCCGCCATGATCAGCGGGCCGTACCTCTCGAGCACCGGTTTTTCGAGATATCACGGGGGTTTTGCACATATCAGCAGTTGAGGCGCGCCGTCGAGCGCCGGCGGCGAGTCTCCGACTTCGATGGGAACGGCCGGCACACTCACCTCTTTCCTCCCACCACACATCTGGATCTGATCATTACGATGGGGCGCGAGTATCTGCCCTGCCTCTTCTTCAGCTTTAGCCGGCGCAAGTGCGAGGCGAATGCGCTGGAGCTGGGTGAAGCGGTCGACTATTTAGACCGTGACCAGAAGCGCCAGGTGGCGCTGGTAATCGAGGAAGTGCTACAGCGGTACGGAGCCACGGAGCGAACCACTCCGAACCTCAGCACACTCAAGCATCTCCTCCTGCGGGGGATCGCCTATCACCATGCGGGCCTGCTGCCGGTGCTGAAGGAGATTGTCGAAACCCTCTTCGAGAAGCGGCTGACATACGTCCTCTACTGCACGGAGACTTTCGCGGTCGGACTCAACTTCCCGTGCCGGACAGTCTGTTTCGACGGCCTTACCAAATGGGACGGGCGTGCATTTCGTCCCCTGACGAATGCGGAGTACTTCCAGATGGCAGGCCGGGCCGGCCGGCGCGGTATTGACGAGAAGGGTTTCGTCTTCACCGTAGCTGATCTCAACTACTTTGACCCGCAAGAGATTCCCGAGTATGACGAGGGCAAGGTCGAGCCGCTGGTCAGCCAGTTTTCCCTCTCCTACAACACCGTTCTCAACCTGGTCCGGAAGTTGACCACTGAAGAGATTCATGCGATCCTGCGCAAAAACTTTGCCGCCTACCAGCTACAGGCGGAGCGGGATGAAGTCGAGTCGAGGCTCCGGCAGGCATACGAAATGGCGGGGATATCCCGGACAGCCTGTCAGGCCACGGGGACGGAGCGTTGTCCGCTGGTCTATGAACGCCTCAAGCGGGAGGAGGAAGAATTGCGGGCCCGCTTATTCAATTCACGCCGCCGGAGTGGACGGGGAAGACGGGGTCATGGGATGCAGGAAGAGGAGTGGCGCCGCCTGAAGGATCTCGAAGAGAGGCTCGCAGCGCTCACCCCGCTCGAATGCGGCAAGGCGGAGAGAAAGGCGTGTACACGGGAGGAAAAACGCCTGCGCGAGCTCGAAAGGAAAAACCGGCGGCTATTCAATCGCCTGGCCGAACTCGAGGCACGTGACTGCTTCATCGAGGATTTCGAAGACCGGCGGCTATTGTTGTCCGCCATGGATTACATCAGGGGCGACACCCTCACCGCCCGCGGTGAATTTGCCGCCCAGATACACACCCAAGAGTTACTCGTAACCGAGCTATACTTTGCGGGCGTCTTTCACAAGCTGGACACAGACGAGTTGGCAGCCCTGGCCATCTCCATCGACTACGAGCCGCGGCGGGGAGACCCCCGTGTACCGAACCGTTGCCTCGATCTAGCCTTGATCAGCCCGCACCTGCGCTGGATAGAAAGAATGGAGCGGGAGTTCCTGGGCCAGACACAGGTGAGGTTCCAGGATGATCTAGCACAGTTGGCTCATGAGTGGAGCAAGGGAAAGTCGTTCTCCGACTTGCTGAAAGGGGTCGCCATCGATCCCGGCGACGTCGTCTTTGCCTTCCGCCGGGCGATCGACCTCCTGCGCCAGGTTCGGATCGCCTGTGGGGAGGCAGATCCAATTGGAGCGGCGCGTGCCGCCGAGACCATCAACCGCCTCGACCGGGACGAAGTGGCGGTGGTGCTCTAGCTTCCGGAGACGACGTGCAACACCTTGAAGCCGTCAGCCTGCAAAGCCAATACCAGCCGATCCGGATTGGTAGTGTTTACCCTCAACACGAGTTGTCCTTTGCCTTCTTCCGGTTCGTTCAGCCTGTGGCCGGGATCGACCGGAATCTCCGGGGCACTGGCGGCAGGGAAGGTAGCCACACTGATGATGTTGATTCCCAACTGGGAAACCAGCTTGCTGACCTCGGCCAGAACCCCGGGTCGGTCGGTGACCTCAAGGGTGATGCGGCTGCCGGGGCGCCGCAGGCCCATCATGTCGACCAACGCATCGAAAAGGTTGGTCTCGGTAACGATGCCCACCAGGCGGTTGCCTTCCATTACCGGCAAACCGGCGATGGCATGCTCTCGCATGAGTACGGCGGCCTCTTCGATGGTAGTCTCCGGCCGGACCGTGGCCACCTCTTTGGCCATGACGTCTTTTACTTTCATGCGGGCGAGCAGGTAATTCATCTCGAATACCGAGAGAGTGGTGGCCGGCGACG
>JBLNBY010000193.1:0-5834 GCA_050260295.1 Bacteroidota bacterium | reverse complement strand
GGAGGGTTGGGGGGTGCGCCTTCTCATCGTGGTAGAGAAGAGCAAGGCCTGTCATCCGCGATACCCGCGCCGCGAGGGAGTTCCGGAAAAGCGGCCGCTCGGGGGTGCAGGGCCCACTGAGAAGACGGAGTCTGCAAGCGGCGGGGTGCCGGTTGGTTGGCAGGGATTGAAGATTGAATGTAGAAGAGAAATTCCGTCAGTATCGAGTCAAGATCAGGCGGATCCACCAGGAAGGTGAGGCGCGGGGTGCGACTCGGCGATCTACTCCGGTCACGAAATCAGAAGGACGGGCCTGGAGCTTTGCAGGCAACGCCTACCCCGGATAATGAAGAGCCAGATGGTGCAAACGCCGGCGAAGAGCATATCTCACGTTTGCCCATAGCGTCGATCAAGGTTAGTAGGTGGCAGCCCCGCCAAAGGCTAGATGAGAGCGAGATCGAGGAGCTGGCCCGGTCCATAGCCAACCAGGGGTTGCTTGCACCAGTAGTGGTGAGGCCGTGCGGCGAAGGCCGGTATGAGTTGGTGGCGGGCGAGCGGCGGCTGCGAGCCTGCCAGAGGTTGGGTTGGACCGAAATTCCGGCGCTGGTCCGGAGCTTAGGGGAGAAAGAGGCTGCCTAGGCGGCGCTCGTCGAGAACTTGCAGCGAGCCGATCTTCATTTCCTCGAAGAAGCTCGGGCGTACCAGCAGCTACTGACGGAGTTTCAGATGACCCAGGAAGAGTTGGCGGCACGCCTCGGCAAGAGCCAACCGGCTGTGGCTAACAAACTGCGGCTGTTGCGGTTATCCCCCAAAGTTCAGGAGAGGATTTCCCGGGAAATAGTTGGCGAGCGGCAGGCACGAGCGGTTCTTATGCTCGAGTCAGAGGAAGAGCAGCTGGCTCTCTTGGACGAGATAAAGCGCCGGGGGCTAGGTGCAGAAGAAACGGAGCGCCTGGTCAAGGAAAGGCGCGAGATGCGGGCGGGAAAGGATGGGGAGGGCCGTCCGGCCCGGCGCGGTCGACAGCAACGAGTCATCCAGATAATGAAAGATTTGCGACCGTTGCGCAATTCGGTGTTGAAGCTGGTTCAAAGTGTAAAGAAGGCCGGCCTCGAGATCGGCGTGGATGAGGAGGAGACTGCCGACGGTTACCGTATCAGTATCTTTGTCCGGCGTGCGGATGGCAAGTTGAGTAAAGACGGGAGCAGTGCGGGTGAAGGGACGAGTTCTGGCAATAGTCAACCAGAAGGGCGGAGTGGGTAAGAGCACGACGGCGGTCAACCTGGCAGCCTGTCTCGCAGAGTTGGGGGAGCGGGTCCTGCTGGTTGACATGGATCCCCAGGCGAACGCGACCAGCGGTGTCGGGATCGAGCGGGAGAAGCTGGCGGGGTCAGTGTATCAGTGCCTGATTGGGTCTGCGTCCGCGCAGGACGTTATCATCGAGAGTGTGGCGTTGTCGGGGCTGGACGTTTTGCCAGCGACCATCGACCTGGCAGGCGCGGAGATCGAGTTGGTATCGGTCTTCTCTCGCGAATATCGTCTCAAGGAGACCCTTGCCCCGCTTGCGGATCGGTATCGGTTCGTGTTGATCGATTCACCACCGTCCCTCGGCTTGTTGACGATCAACGCCCTGGCGGTGGCGGACTCGGCGCTGATTCCCATTCAGTGTGAGTACTACGCCTTGGAAGGCGTGACGCAACTGATGCGTACGGTCGAGATGGTACGCCGGCATCTCAACCCGGGTCTGGAGGTTGGAGGTGTACTGCTTACCATGTACGATGGCCGGACACGCCTTTCGGAGGAAGTCAGCCGTTCAGTCCGGGAATTCTTCGGGGCGAAGGTTTTCGACGCGGTAATTCCGCGCAACGTCAGACTGAGTGAGGCGCCGAGTTTTGGGAAACCGATCATTATCTATGACGGACAGTCACGGGGAGCGGAAGCGTACCGGCAGGTGGCGCGGGAGTTGATTGAACGGGAAGTGACCACACAGGTCTGAGAGACGAAAGGGGGGACGTCCGGGTGGCAAACAAGGGGACATTAGGACGCCCGGTGTTGGGAAGAGGGTTGCAGGCACTGCTGGGCGAGGAGAAAGGGACAGAGCAGGGTCCGCGGGAAATCGCTGTAGAGGCTATCGCGCCCGGGCGTTACCAGGCTCGCACCGAGGTAGACAATAGCCGGCTGCAGGAACTGGCGGACTCTATTCGTCAGCATGGCGTGGTGCAGCCAGTCGTTGTGCGGCCGGTGGGGACTGGTTACGAACTGGTCGTGGGAGAGCGCCGGTGGCGAGCCGCTCAGCTGGCGGGGCTGCGGACCATACCAGCCGTTGTCCGGGAATTGGATGAGCGTACCGCGATGGAGCTCGGGTTGATCGAAAACCTGCAGCGGGAAGACCTGAATCCTCTCGACGAGGCAGAAGCATACCGGCGTCTGATGGAAGAATTCGGCTTGACCCAGGAAGAGGTGGCGGCTGCGGTCGGCAAGCAACGCTCGACGGTGGGCAATGCGTTGCGGCTGCTAAGTCTGAGTGCTGGAGTGCAGCATCTGGTCCGCAGCAGTGAGCTGAGTGCCGGCCATGCTAAGGTTCTGGCGGGCGTAGAGGAAAAAGGTGTACAGGAAGCGATGGCTACGGCAGCAGTGCGCGGCAACTGGAGTGTACGGGAGCTAGAGGAACGTGTCCGCCAGTGGCGAGAGCGGCGTATGACCGGGCAGCGACAGGAGGTTCGGTCCGGGCGCGGGCAGATTATGCTGCGACCCGAGTTGCGGGAGGTAATCGAGAGGGTACAATCTGCGCTCGGGACTCGGGTTCACTGCCGGCCCGGCAAGAAGAAGGGCGTTCTCGAGATCGAGTACTATTCGCAGGAAGACCTGGAGCGTATTGTGGAGCGGATCGCAGGAGCTCGCGAGTTTTGATTCGATAATGTTCCACGTGGAACACCGGCCCGCAGGAGCGTAACCCCACGCCGGGGCGGAGGTGGTACCTCTGGATGACAAGCGCTCACAAGGAATCCCGGGGGAACATGAAGCTCCCGGTCTTCAACCGCAGCAGGTAGTCCAGCTAACGGCCGAGTCGCCGGTACACCGCGGTACCTACCGGACTACCGTGCTTGGCTACCGCAACGGCCAACTACGTATCACCCTGCCCGAGGAGAACGGGAAGCTCGTTTTCATTCCGGTGGGGACGATGGTCAATGTTTTGACCGGCGACGGTCTTCTGGCGACGCGCTGGCGCGTCATCGACCGGGAATCCGGGAGCACTCGCTGCCTCGTCCTGGGAGTTCCCCAAAGCCAGGCGACTGCACCTCAGCCGGGCCCGACCAAGCGAGTTCTGGCTATATCGAGTGGGAAGGGCGGCGTGGGGAAGACCGTGCTCGCCATCAACTTGGCGCTGGCACTGCAGCGAACCGGTAAACGTGCGGTGCTCATCGACGCCGACCTCGGGACGGCCAATGTCGACGTTCTGCTCAATCTTACGCCCGGCTACACCCTGACAGAACTGGTCAGGGGGGAGCGCTCGCTCTCAGAAACCCTTATCGAAGGGCCGGACGGCCTGCTGGTACTTCCCGGTGGTTCGGCCGTGCAGGAGTTGGCCGACCTGGACGATTACCGCTTTCAGCGGCTCTACAGCCAATTTGCCGAGCTTGATCAAAAGGCGGATTTGCTAATCGTAGATACCGGTGCGGGCCTTTCCCGGCGGGTGACCAGTTTTCTCTTGGCAGCCACCGAAATCATCCTGGTGACGACGCCTGAGCCGCACGCCATTACCGATGCCTACGCGCTGGTCAAAGTAGTGAGCGGCCAACGGCGGTCCAACACGTTCCGGCTGGTGGTAGCCATGAGCAAAAGTGGCGAAGAGGCGGAGCGAGTGGCGCAGAAGATGATCTTTGCCTGTCGCCGCTTCCTCAATGTCGATGTGGACTCGCTCGGTGGCTTCAGGTTTGACCCGGCTGTAGCCATGTCGGTGCGTCGCCAAATGCCGCTCCTGGTTTCTTATCCTGCCTCCCGCGCTGCGCAGGATATCTACGCCCTGGCGGCACGGCTTCTCGACCTACCTCCGCCCACATCCGAGCCAGGTGGTCTCGTGGGACTTTTGCGGCGCATGCGGGGGATTCGGAAGCCAGCCGTCCCTGATCCCACCATTCATCCTACCCAATGACGGGCTGGCCGCTGGTACAAACTAACCCCTGAGGCCAGTGAAGGGGGGATGAACGATGGAACGCCGCGTGGTAGCACTGGACGACAAGTTGGGTTACCTGCGCGACCGCCTGGCACGGGAAGGGTTTCGCGTGATCGGCCTGACCGATGGATTGGACCGTGCGGACGCCGTTGTCATAAGCGGGATGAACCAGGACCTTACCGGTGCGCAGGACATCAAGACGGATGCATCTGTCATCAATGCTGACGGCAAGCAACCGGAAGAGGTCATCGCCGCCATCAAAGACCGCTTTGCGTAAGGACAAGTTACTGAAAAGGGAGGCGAAGCCGGCCTACTGTGGCTGCACCTCCCTTTTTCGCCGGCAGTTATCTCGTACACGCCGCGTCTGCCATCATAAAACCCGATCGGGCCCGGGCAGCCAGGAGCAATCCCTCGCTGATGACGCTGGCCATCCGCATCACCAGGTTCAGACGGGTATTCTGCAGAACGAAGTATTCCATGAACCCGCCGACATTTACCACCCCTACCACATGCAGGTCACCAACGGGAGGGAGCTGCTTGTTGACGCCAGTACCAGGACGCAAGGATCCAGTGCGCAGCGAGATGTGCCCGACGTTCTCCGCCTGTCCCAAACAGGCGTCAACGGCAAGGACGGGGAACGGGGGCAACTCATGCCGGATCGTGCGGAGCACATCCTCGAGGTTCGTCGCATGCACGGGCCGTTCGAGAGTGCCAAATACGAGTACGCCGGGAGGGTTGGCCCGGGCCACGTTGTCGCCTACCAGGGGTCCGAGGGCGTCACCGGTGGACCGGTCGCTGCCCACACAGACGACTACCCAGGGCTGGTTGACCATGTTGTTACCATCGAGGATGCCGAGTACCCCGCGAGCAAGCCGCTCGGCCGCTCCGGCCTCCTCGTAATGCACCCGCACCGACGGAGACTGCACCTGGTTGCGCAGAGAGACACCAGCCAGGTCCATAGGTTGCTCCTTCGCCGTGGATTGGGGGTTCACCCCCGGTGGTGGTCAGTATATGCGTCGCTGGTGGCTCCGATACGTCGTTTGCAAGCCTGGAAAAGGCAACCGAACCGATCGCATGGAGGTAAGTTGGTGCGGATGAACGGCCGAAGCGCCCAACAGGATCACAACACCCCGTCAGCGTTCTGACGAGCCGCGAACCGGCCCGGCGGGATACGGCCGGCAGATGTACGAACACACGTCCGCTATTATTGGGGGTGGAGTTCATGAAGGAAACTGAGGAAGTGAAATGCCGTCCGTGGCTGAGACTGGCTGAAGACCGCGTGTGGTAGCAACAACAAACCTGGCGGAACGACGTCGCCCTTCGGCGTCATACCAACGTCGCATCGAAGGCTTTCAGGACCGTCTCCAAGGGGTTTGCAAGTGTTGCCTTGTCACTGCCTGCAAACAGCAATCCAACTCCCTGCCCGGTTTCGCTGACCACCAGGGAGCCAGAATCACCGGGATCGCTCATCCGGCTGAAGAGCAACTGATCGGTAAACTCAACGGTACTGTCGCCATACCCGACTTCCATCTCAACGTGAACCGCCAGCAGCTTGCCTTGCGTTACCCCTGTAGTCCGTCCGCTTTTGCGCACCTTCATCCCCAGCTCGGGACGGGCCATCCCTGCTACCCGGCCAATACCCATGATTTCCGGGGAAATGACAGTATTGTCCACCGGTTCGGCA
>JBLNBY010000192.1:0-3700 GCA_050260295.1 Bacteroidota bacterium | reverse complement strand
CTTTCACTGCCACCCGTGTCCTGGCCATGGCGTCGTTTGTGGCAGCCGGCCCAACCCTATGCCCTGGTGTCTGTATTGGTGCCGCAATCCCCATTTCGCGCAGAGTTCGATAGCTGAGGGGTAACTTGGTCGATGCAGAATGTGATTGAGTGTGGGGAGCTACAAGATGGGCATCGCGGGTCACCGCCGTGCCCATGGTAGCTACCATGCCGGCTTTGACGACCTCAATGGTTTGCCAGCCGACAGGAACCTTGTCCAGTCTATACTGTCCCGTCGTATCGGTGGTAGTGAGCAGGCCTGTGCCAACCACTGTCACTTTGGCGTCTTCGACGCCCTGCCCGTCAATGGTAACCACAAGTCCGGTCACAGAACCGGTGGGGTCGGTACCGCCGTTTCCGCCGCCGGGGGCGCCTCCACCGCCACAACCGGCGACTGTCGGGATTAGTCCCATAACGATGACCGCCAGGAGATACCTCGTGACCGATGGCCTTAGCCAGCTCACAGTATAGCAGCCTCCTTTCGCTACCTGCACTCGCATATCTTCCGCTTACCTGTCGCTCACCTGCGACGCCTCCTGACGGGGAAGTCGGAACGCCAGCAGCCCGGAAGGCTCACTCAACCAGACCACCCCGTCACTGGTAAACGCAGCCCGGGGTTGGGGCGAGTCGCCCCTGCCAAGTTGGACAACGGGAAAGAGATGCTCTGTTTCATAAACCGTGTAATTGCTATCGACCACCCATTTGCCATCCGGGGAGAGGGCGATGAACTCCTTAGGTTCACCAGGAATTGCAGCCTGGATGTGCCGCAAGTCATCGCTATCCAGCTTATACCCGGCGTAGAAAATGACACCGTTCGCCTTATCGAGAAGAATGTGGTCGTGGTTACCCAATGGCCAAGCACTTCGTTTTGCGAGATGCATGGGATCATCCTGTCCGTAGTAGTACTGCCATTTCTCCAGATAACCAGTACGAACGGTGTAAATGATACCGTGCGTGGAATCGCCAGCGACTGCGCTTGGGTAGTCCAAGTCATCGAGCCAGGGGTACTCTTTGCCGCTACGTATGTCGAGGACAGCTGCCGTGTAACGGTCGTTGTCCTGCTTCTTATACACGTAAGCGATCAGATCCGGACCGAGTGGGGCTATGCCAACTATATTCTCATGTTGAACTGTTACCTCTCTCGCCGCCAGGCCATCGGTTTGAACGATAGTTATGACGGGGCCAGTACGGCTGGCAGCGTAAAGAGTCGAACCGTCGTCGGAGATGGTCATTGGTCCGGGGTCAGGGCCGATGACACAAACCGAGGAGTAGGTCAGTTTCCGGTCGGGAGGTATGGCAAGCAAGCGATCGGTTTCTTGATCGGGATGGTCGATTGCTGCGTAGACCGTGGCCTGCTCGGGATGGGCGACTAGGTTGGTTACGCGGCGGGAAGAGGAGCCATAGGCAAAGATCCGGACGCGATAAGGCGGCGGCAAGGTCCACACGAATGTTTGCGAGGCATCACTGGGGAAAAGGCCCACGAGTGGCTGCACTAGCGCAGTCCCTTTGGGAACGGGGAAGGGTTGCATGACGGTGACCTTGCCCTCACCACCTGCTACGGTGACCTGTGCCTCGGGGCCGGGGGTGGTCAGCAGTTCACCCCGGTCATCGACGAGGAAAAGCTTGATCGCACCGGTTGCCTGGCTCGTCAAGCGGTATTCCACCTGAGCGATGACCGTGCCGGAGTAGCCCTCCTGGAAGTCGAGCTGACCGGGTCCCGGAGTGAGGGTTGACAGGCTGATGTAATCCGGGTCGGGAACCTGGGTGGCTAAAGCAACTTCGGGTGCCCGGACCACTTGGTCGGCGATGACCCCAACCCGTACTTTACCGACGAGCGTATCGTCCTTGGGCCTACCCGGGTTGCCGGCCTTAAATGGGTCTATGGACACCATGGGCTCGGGCGATGCCTGGGCCGTGAGAACGCCCAAGCTGGCTGGTTTTGTTCCAGCCTGCGCGTCAGTCTGTGCTTCAACCTGCGCCTCAGCTTGTACTCCAGCCTGAGCTTCCTGCCGCGACGCAGGCTCGGGCTGCTGCTCTTGCTGTCGCTCTGGGACGCGGGGAGAATCCAGCCGGCCGTTACGGGTCAGCGCCAGGCTGTTGACGGCCACCATACCCTCTTTCGTTACTTCAATGGTCTGCCAGCCGGCCGGGACCCCCTCGATGCAGTATTCGCCGCGGGCGTTGGTCGTGGTGACCAGGGCCGTGCCCGCCACCGCTACGCGGGCCCCGGCCACTCCCTGTCCGTCGGGGGTGACGACCAAACCGGTAACCGTCCCCGTCCGCAGCGGGATGCCGGCGGCTCTGGCTTGCCCGGTATTCGTCAGTGCCAGGACAGTGACAATTATGATGCTGACGCAGCAAATGGCGGTTGTGGACGCGGCTTTAGCCCGAAGTGCTTTCACTTTCATCCCGTCCACGGGTCTACCTCCTTTTTCGCGGGAATAGTGCCGCGGATACCGTCGCGATTTCTCCTTCATCCGGAGGTCCAGACGCCCCAGCCAGCCGGGCAGGGCTTCAGCCGGCTCAGGTTGCATTCTTGCAACTCATCGGCGATTTCGTAGGTTGCATTTATGCAACCTTACCTCTCGATAGACCTCAGGACTTCCCCGGATCGCCTTCGGTTCACCGTGGTCCGAGCTGTCCTACCGCTTCTAGCAGGGCTTAACCTAACAACAGTCACTCTTACTTTGACCACATATCTCCAAACCGGGCCCGAAGTTGCATTTTGGCAACGTAATAAGTGTGCCTTGAGTTGCAAGAATGCAACCATCGAACCTCTCCAGGCGGTCATGAACTACTGTCCATTGTAGATTGTAGATTCGGCTCAACCAGAAAGCCATTGTACCACCCCGTGGTCGCACTACCCGGGCTTGGGAGCGAGCCGCCGGAGAATGCGGGCCACTGGTGCGCCTGCCGGGCCGCTAATATAGAAGATACGCTTGCCGGCGGGCGGCGAAGCGCTCGAGCTCCGCCTGGAAGCCCGCCAAGATCTCCACTGCTGAACTGCCGGCAACCACCTGTTTGCGTACGGCAGCAGTTCCCACGATGAGGTCGAACATGTTGCGCTGTCCGGTGGGGAACTGCACCTTTCCCGGCCACAACTTCTGCAGCAGTGCGAGCAGCTCGATTCCTGCCTCGGCGGGACGGGCCAGGCGGGGATTCACCAGGTGGATCTCGACGGCCCCCAGCCGTTTGTCCTTGAACTTGTACCCGAACGGCACGATATAGGTGGGGCGGAAGTAGAGGCCGGGGAAGCTGCTGCTTACGCCGTTTGAGCCTGAGCCATTCGCCGTGGTATCTGCCGCGGCACTGGTTGTTGCAGAGGCTGTGGCATTGACTGGTGTATTGTCCGCTGCTTTAGCTGCGGCATTGGCCGCAGCCGCCAGCCGGAAGGGGTCGATCCACTCCGCCCCTACATAGGAGAAGGGTTTGGCCGTTCCCACGCCGTCGCTCAAGTTCAGCGTCTCGCCGAGCACCCCGCCCAGGCCGAAGAGCAGGGCAGCCTCCGGGGTCGGGATCTGGGGTGAGGGTGAAACCCAGGGTAAACCGGTGTCGGCCCACAGCATCCAGCGCTGCCATCCCTTCATCGGGACGACCTCGACCTGTGCCCCCAGCTTGAACTCCCGGTTGAAGTACAGGGCCAGCTCGCCCATGGTCATGCC
>JBLNBY010000191.1:0-3383 GCA_050260295.1 Bacteroidota bacterium | reverse complement strand
TTACCGGTTCAACCCTGACGACGCTGGCTGTCTTCTTGCCGGTGGTCTTCGTGGGCGGCATCGCCGGAGAACTTTTCCGGGAGCTTGCCCTCACGGTCTCCATGGCTCTGACGGCGTCGCTCCTGGTTTCGGCCACCTTCGTGCCGCTGCTTGCCTCCCGCGGATTGGGCAGAGGCCAGGCGGCGGGCCAGGGGGAAAACCAGGGCGAAGGCCAAGCGGGAGGCCAAGGGGGTGGCCAGGGGAGAGTACAGCCGGCCGTAGTGGAGGGCAGAGTGGCCTGGTTCGACCGGCTGCAACGGGCGTACGGGCAGGTGCTCGACTGGTCTTTGGGTCACAGACCCCACCTGGTCGGTGGCCTAGCCGCCTTGGCTGCCTTCACCGCGGTCCTGGTCCCCTTAATGGGTACGGAGTTCATCCCCCGTATCGATATGGGGCAGTTTTCGGTGGAGGTGGAACTTCCCGTCGGTTCACCGCCCGAGGAGACGGACCGGCTGGCCCGGGAGGTCGAGAAGCTGGTCGCAGCGATTCCGGAGGTCGAGTCCTTCTCCACCCAGGTGGGCACCGGTGGAGGTTCGGACTTCATCAGCCAGCTGACGGGCATGCCGGGCAACCAGGGCACGCTGACGGTAACGCTGAGGCCCAAGGCGGAGCGGCGCCGGAGCACCGCAGCGGTTGTGGGCGAACTGCGCCAGAAAGTAGCCGGGCTGGCCCAGCGTTTCCCGGAGGCCGGCATCTCCATCAGTGATGAGGCCCAGGTGGCAGGAGCGTTTGGCAGCTTTCTCGGCCGGCAAGTAACGGTCGAGATCAGGGGGTTCGACGCCCAGGCCATGGCCGAAGTGGGCCGGGAAGTCGTGGAGAGGCTGCGCAAGACAGGCGGGCTGGCTGACATACGTGCCTCGCAGGATGAGGTTCGGCCCATGCTGGTTCTCGCGCCGGAGAGGACCAGGTTGCTCCTGGGCGGGCTCACCAGTGCCCAGCTGGGAATGGGGGTTCGTGATGCCCTGGTTGGCGCTCAGGCAGGGTACGTGGTGATCGACGGTGGTGAAGTTCCGGTGGTGGTGCGGGCGGCGCTGTCTGCCCCGTCACTGGAGACTGTGGAGGATCTGCGAGTAGCCGGCAGCAACCTTGGCGGTATGATGGCGGGCGGTGGCAGCGCGGGTGCCGTTGGTGCGGAAGCGGCTAGTATGGGTGCGGCAAGTGCGGGGGCAAGTGGGGCGACGGCGACCCGGGGGATGGCCGGCCTGACTCCCAGCTACGTGCGGGTGCGTTCGGTGGTGGAAGCCGAAGAGCACCCCAGTCCCCTCACCATCGAAAGGCTGGACGGTCAGCGGATCCTGACGGTGAACGCTACCCCCGTAGACGGCAACATCGGCGCTGCCAGCAACCGGGTGGAGAAGGCCCTGGCAGGGATTTCGCTGCCGCCGGGGGTCTCGGTCAGGCTGGGAGGCGTCACCGAGTTGATGCGGGATTCCTTTGCCGATCTGTGGCTGGCGTTAATCCTTTCTATCATCCTCGTGTACATGGTGATGGCGGCCCAATTCGAGTCGCTGCGCCATCCGCTGGTCATAATGCTGACGGTGCCGCTGGCCGCCATTGGGGCGATCCTTGCCACTGCGGCCGCAGGCGCGACCATCAGCATCATCTCGCTGGTGGGCCTGATCATCCTGACCGGCATAGCGGTGAACAACGGCATTGTGCTGGTTGATTACGCGAACCAGTTGCGGCGGCAGGGGATGAGCCCGCCCGCGGCGGTCAGGCAGGCCGGAAGGGTGCGCCTGCGCCCGGTCCTTATGACGGCCATCACGACCATTGTCGGGTTGTTCCCTCTTGCCTTCAGTAGCGGCGAGGGAGCCGAGATCGACAAACCTCTGGCGCTGGCGGTGATGGGAGGACTTCTGGCAACCACCTTCCTGACCCTATTCTTCATCCCCATGCTATGGGAGTGGGTCGAGAGCCGGCAGGCAGCACGGCAGAAGCCGGTGACAGCGACGGCCGGCGGCCTGCGGAGTGCGGAGCAGTGACAGGACGACGAAGGCCCTTGAGGGATTACCGGAGGGCGGCTGACGGGCCGGACACGGGTCCACGAACCCGGCGGACAGGGGCCAGCCATGGACAGGGTCAGCCATCGTCAATGCCACGGGTAGTGAGCACCAAGCGGCGGTCCTGCCAGCGGATCAGGCCCTCATCCTGCATCTCGGCCAGGACCCGGGTGACCGTCTCACGGGAGGTGCCGGCGAGGTTGGCCAGTTCCTGGTGAGTGAGGCGCAGGCCGATGATGCGCCCACCGCCGGGATGGGGGTGGCCGTGTTCGGCTGCCAGCACCTTCAGTATACGATGAACCCTTTCCCGCACATCCAGGAAGACTGCACCCAGCAACTGCTCGTTGGCGGCTCGGAGCCTGCGGCTGAGGCTGGTGATGATGGCGCGGGACAGGTGCGGGTTTTGGGCCAGTAAGCGCTCGAAGTCCTGCTTGTGAATGGCCAGGAGTTGCGTGGGTTCACGGGCCTGAGCCACCGCCGAGCGGGGCATGTCATCCATCAACGCCATTTCACCGAAGAAGTCGCCGTCGGTCAAGATGGCCAGAGTCTTCTCCCGCCCATCCTCTGCCACGCGGTAGATGCGGACCAGACCACTCTGGATGATGTACAGGGCATCGCCCGGGTCGTTCTCCAGAAAGATCGTTTCCCCCCGGCGACAACTGCGGGGGGAAGAGAGTGTGGCGACCTGCTCCAGCTCGGAAGGGGAGAGTTCAGAAAAGAGCGGGACGTGCCGGAGGGTTGCGATCCCGGCGTGCGTACCAGCCGGTTTAGAGAAGGGCATCTCCGGCACCACCGCCTTCGCCCACGCCCAGGTCCTGCATGGCATCATTCAGGTCCTGCCCGGCATCGTTCAGATCCTGCTCCATATCATTCAGGGTCTGCTCGACGTCGTGCAGCCCGGTGCCGATACTCGTATCCTTGCCGTCGCCAGGGGGATGTTTCTTCTTCTCAGACTGTTGGCTTTGGCTCTGATCGCGTTGCCCGCCGGGTTTGTCCGGTTGGTACTGGGGGTCTTGGCTGTTGCCGGTAATCCCGGTGGTAAGCTCCCCCGTCCCCGGCTGGCCGGCCTTACTGTCCTCGTTTACGGTTGCGGGGTGGTCGGACGCGTTGCTACGGTCGCCATCCTTCTTCCCATCATCCCCAATTAGCCCGCCCAGGTCGTCTTTCTCCCCCATCTTTTCCAGGGCAGTTTCGATCTCTTCCAACTCCCTTTCCAGCCGCTCGCGGTGTTTGTCAACCCCTGCCCCCAGCCCGTCAGGGAGATCACCGGCGTTATCGGTTGCACGGTCATCAGGGCCGGAATCTCCTTGTAATAGCCTTTCGAGCTGTCTCTTGATGTTTTCG
>JBLNBY010000190.1:0-2546 GCA_050260295.1 Bacteroidota bacterium | reverse complement strand
AACTGCACCAGCTCCCCCAACTGCAGTTCACGCCGGAGTACCAGGTGACCGCCGAAGTACAGGATCAGAAACTGGCCGGCGCTGATGAGGAAACCCAGGGACGGAAAGAGGGTGTTCCACGCCTTCTCGTTGCTGGCGGTGATGTCCCGCATCGCCGCCGCCTGTTGCGTGAACCGTTTTACTTCCTTCTCTTCCTGGCCGAATGCCTTCACGATGCGGATGCCGGACAGGATGTTGTGCAGCAACGAGTTAGTCTTGTCCCAGGCCCGCCACTGGACGTGATACATGTGATGGATTCGACGCCAGACCCGGCCCGACCAATAGGCCACGAGCGGGGCGGGCAACAGGACCAGGAGCGCCAGCCGCCAGTCGGTAGCGAACAGGATGGCCAGCACTCCGATGAAGACAAGGCTTTCATTGAAGAGCATGGCCGCCTGGTTCTGCAGAAACTGCTGGATGGTGCCGGTGTCACCGGTCACCCGGTTCATCAGGTCGCCGGTCTTCTGCCGGTTGAGATACCCGAGCGAGAGAGCCTGGATCTTGGCGTAGACCATCTCCCGCAAATCGCGGGCAAAACGTGTTCCCATCACGTTCATCGTGCGTGACCGGATGATGCCGACCAGCTGGATCAGAAGGTTGGAGAGTCCTATCAGCCCCACGTAGAGTATGAGCTGGCGTATGAGCTCCGCAGTCGTCCGGCCACCTGCCGCCAAAGCAACGCCCCCGGCACCTGATGACGCCCCAACACCTGCAGCCGTACCGGCTCCCGTACCAGGTAACCCCACCCGCAGGACATCGTCGATGAGGATACGGTACAACTGCGGCTGCACGAGCCTTAGCCCGGTCAGCACCCAGAAGGTGGCCACCCCCACGAGAAAGAGCGAGAGATGCGGGCGGGCCGCCTGAACCAACCGGCGCAGGATCGACCACTTGTCCGCGCAAAATGAACACAGACTTACTCCTTCTGGCAATACCCTGCCACAGCGGGGACAGCTGCGGGGTGGAGCCGGCTCGATGCGGGCCGGGATGGTACCGGCCGCCAGCTTGTTGAGGTAGTGTTCCAGCCGGACAAACTGGGCCAGATGGCGTGCCGTGTAGGCAGCGAGCCTGACCGGCTCCCCATCCACCGTCGCGATCAGCTCCCCCGCCCCCACCAGGCCGACGGCCTGAAAGTCGCGGGCGCGGGTCAGGTCGATCTCCCGGACCAGCTCGCCCTCGCGGATGACCCAGACATAGCGGCGACTCGCCAGCACCCAACCCGTGCCAAACTGCTGGCCCGGGCTGAGGTCGAAGGGAGCGCCGAGGAGCAACTCCCCGTCCGCGCAAAGCGCCCGCAGACGCTCCGCGAGGGCGTCCGGCAGCGGGTCGGGAATGGGAAATCCGGTGGCAGTACGGGCAACCGCCACACCCAGCTCACTCACCTGGGCCGGCCGCCCGGGCCTAAGCTGGCGTCGAAGGCTTGGTCGTGCAGGTTTGATCGTCCTGGTCGCGCTCAAACAGTTCACGCTCCCGCTGGTGTTCTTGCCGCAATTCACGAGCACTGCAGCAGCTACCGCTCACCGCTAACCACTCACCGCCAACCACTCACCGCACGTACGAGCATTGACTAGAGCATCGACTCGATCTGCCGATAGGCTGCCGGCGTGAGCGAATGGAGATCGGGTATGGCAAACCGGTTGCCATCGACATCGATCAGGATCAGCTCACTCTCGCCCACCGTCAGCACGTTCTCATGGCTGTTGCGCATGGTAAAGC
This sequence comes from Bacteroidota bacterium, assembly GCA_050260295.1. Classification (GTDB taxonomy): domain Bacteria; phylum Bacillota; class Limnochordia; order Limnochordales; family DUMU01; genus DUMU01. The sequence continues at coordinate 791 of JBLNBY010000190.1, read as the reverse complement.
GACGCCACCCGCGGTCGGTCTCCACTTCCCAGTAACTGTAACCAAACTCGTCCTTGACCGACAGCACCCGCAGAATGGTAGGAGTGAAGTACCGCCGCTCCAGCTCCTCGCGGAGAAGCTGCTGCATCTGCAGGGGCAGAGCCCGCAGATCCTCGATGATGCCTATCTCTTTCCCCTGCAGGTCACGAACCGATATGAACTCATCGGGCCGGGTCAGAGGGAAAGAGCGGTATACCGCAACCCGGGCGTATTCCTCACTTTGATCGCTTCGGAAACTACTGTCCTCCGCTGCTACGCTACTGCCGGTACTACGGTTTCCCCCCATACAATCCCCACTGCCGCCTGCTGCCGCTGCAGGCGTAACCGCCCCCACCGCAGCCGCGGCGCAAAGCACCGGCTGCCCCCTGCGTGCCTGCACCACCAGTCCCAGGAAGCCGCCGGCGGTACGATAGAAGCGAACCTTTTCCGGGTCGAGGTAGCGTACCTCGACATACTCCGCCAGGCGGTCCTGACTCTCGTTCTCCCCGTCTCTCTCTACCTGCGCCATCATCTCTTCGTCGACCCCCCGAATCTTCAACGCTTCCCGCTGCAGCTTGAGCAATTTGAAATAGGTGCCTTCTTTGGCCACCAATTCGTCATGAGTGCCGGTTTCGACGTTCTTACCCTGTTCGAGCACGAAGAGGCGGTTGGCGTCCCGCAACGTGGAGAGCCGGTGGGCAATGGCAATGGTCGTCCGGTCTTTCACCAACCACTGGAGCGCCGCCTGGATCTTTTGTTCAGTCTCGGTATCC
>JBLNBY010000189.1:0-3981 GCA_050260295.1 Bacteroidota bacterium | reverse complement strand
CTCGCATCGTCTCCACCCCCTCTCCGCAGAATTTCGTCAATTTCGCGGGTGCGTTTTCGGAGTTGGGCCGCCGGTCCCGGGGCGCCGACCGCCAGAGATTTGACGCCCCCTCCCCTAGCTGCGCTTTTGGCTGTGCAGGTCATCATGGCACCGCCGACACACACTCAGCAGGTTCGCCATCTCGAGTGCCTCGCCACCCTGCCGGAGGGACCGCAGGTGGTGGACCATCGTCGCCGGCGTCACCCTACCGACTTGGAGGCACCGCTCGCACAGCGGGTCACGGGCCAACTTCGCCCTCCGCACCTTGTCCCAGCGTGTGTCGTACCCTCTGTCCCGCGCCGAACCTCGCCGCTCGTCCTCGATACGGCGCTCCACCTGGGCATGGGCTGGGCAGAATCGGCTATCACCGACCAAGGAGGGACAGCCCGGGTAGGCGCAGGGTTTGTGAAGACGTCTAGGCATCGACTCCACCTCATGGCAACAAGGGTATGCGGAATGGTCCAGAGAACTGAATCGCCGGAAAGGAGGTGAACCTCATGGCCAATGAAGGACTCCTAAAGCCAGGGCAGCCCGCCCCCGATTCCGGTCAGTATGAAATCGTCGGCCCTCGTGGTGGCATGACCCCATTCGGGGAAGTCACCAGCACCGGAGGCCACCCTTTACCGCCTACCCCTGAGCCAGGTTTGCGGTACAGGCTGAAAGATCCAACCGAACACCGCAGCAAGTTGTCGAAGAAATAGCCACCGCAGCCCCGGGCCGCCACCCGGGGCTTCCTCATACCCCGGATCCCAGCCGGCGAGGTAAGGAGCCCCGAGGGGTGACTTCCCACGGGTGAGAAACCCTCGCCGGCGGGCCGGGGAAACACCAAAACTGACCCGCTACTTAGAAGGCAGCTGCTCTTGCCTCGCAGGTCGGAGCGCAGAAACACGAAAGCCGGGATCGCTCCCGGCTCGTTTCGCTACGATACCATTTTAGCACCCTTTTCCGGGGCAGAGTGTCTCACTTTTGTATCATCCTCGGGCGGAGGCGGAGGGGCAGTCCAACCTCGCGTGATGCTAGCAGCAACAGCCTGTCTCCCCCAAAGGGCAATGGCCACTTCTCGAATGGCCTCCTTAGCCCATCGATGAGCGGTTGGCCGGCTGACATTCAGCGCCGCGGCCACCTCCTTCCAAGAGAACCGCTCCCGGTATTTCAGGATCACCACTCGCCGGTGTCTTTCGTCGAGACTGTCCACGGCTCGGTCCAGGCGTTCCAGGTCGGCCCTGGTCCGCTTGATCTCCTCGCGCAGACGCACAAGCTCTGGATGCCCGGTCACTTCCAACATGGTCTCCGTCAGGTCCCGCGGCACGGTTGACGGCGGACCCACCCGGGTCAGCATCTGCGAGTAGGTACCGGCCGGGCAGAGCTGCTCGTACAGTGCCGCCGCCTGCTGCTCCATATTCACTACAGCGGCCCGGAGCTGGTCGTAGTGCGTTAACATCCACCGGGCCTCGTCGATGTAGTTCACGCCCACCTCACCTGCCTAAGCGCGCCCCGGTGGCGCCGGTATGCGTCGTGCCTGGGGGTCTCCCCCACCCCTACAGCCGCGGCGGTGGCCTCCTCGGTAACGTCCCGGTAGGGCTGGCCGTCAATGGTCACTGTCTCCTCGGCCTCCCCACCTGGTCGCCAACGGAGGAGCCGGCGCCGGCGGAGCTCCTCGACGACCTCGGGCTGCTTCTCCTGCACGATCCGGTAGATGATCAGGTCGGTCACCCCCAAAAGAAAACCGGCAGCCCCCGGTTTCCGGGGTAACTGCCGGCATCGCCTCTTTGCTAAGCCGCCTGTATTGTGTGGACTGGCAATCTATGCTGTCCAGTCGCAGACGTTCTTTGCCATGTCATCGAAGCAGGCTCGAGCTGCCAATACCGTATTCACATGGTCACCAATCACGCCATCCGCTGCTGTGAGGTGGATGATTGGCTTTCGCGCCTCTTGAGCCTTGGGCACCAGACTGTGGAAATTCTTTACCTCGCCAATCTCTGCTCCGTGATCCCGAGCTGGCCTGTCCAAGCCCCTCGGCTGTAAAGGATCCATGATGCTGGAAGCCACAACTGAAGGCATCTGGGCCTTCCAATACTCAAAGGCCTTTGTCGGTCGATTGCGGTATATGTTGTACTGCTGTGCGATGTACCCCAAGAAGTGGGGCTGCCCGGGAAGGAGGCTAAACCTCAGATTCCTGGCCCTTCCAGCAGCCGTTTCCCAGACCTCAGTCCATTCTTTTAGAGTCTCCCCCAGCGTTCTGACGGCGCGGTTCGAGAAGAGATCCGCCATCATGGGCACGATGAAATAATCACTGGCTAGCAGTGCGACTCGGTTCAATCCACCAACATTGGGGCCGAGGTCAACCAGGACATAGTCGGCACCAGTCATCGCGCCTGCGCTAGTCAGCAACCTTCCCAAGGCGGTCGTCACCAGGAAGCCGCGCGGCTGTCCGGCAAGACACTCCGTCCAAGCAGAAGGGAGCAAGTTTTCATAGCTGGCCAAGTCGATACTACCGGGAAGCAATGTGACCCCATTCCCTATGCCAACGGGCTGAGGCGCCGTAAAGTCGCCCTCCCCAGTAATCAGGGGAAGAACGGATGTGGCGATGGTCCATCCTCCGGTCTCAATGTAGTTTTCGTAATCATCCATACCAAGGAGCGAAAGGTTTGCCTGTGGATCGAGGTCTGCGATGAGGACTGCGTTCCCAAGGTCAGCCAGCGCATGAGCAAGATTATACGCAATGGTAGTCTTGCCCACTCCTCCCTTGTGGTTGTAGATGCTAATCGTCTTCACTATCCCACCCTCTCCCTGATGAACTGGTCGACCCAGATCACCTTGCCGGCCTGGAGCCGGATCGTGATCTCGCCGAACCTCTCCCCCTGTGCGAATTCGTCAAGGGCACGGGTAATCCTTTCCAGCGCCTCCTGACGGCCGAGGGCCCGCCCCGGGTCCGGTCGCTCTTGGTACTCGCCCCTCTTGATGATCCTGCCTCCATTGGTCACCCGTTCGCCACCCCCGTCCGGTTGAACCAGGCCATCGCCTGCTCGGCTGCCCGGCACATCGCCTCGTAGTCCTCCGGCTTCCCGCCGGCGTCCGGGTGCAGCGTTTTCGTTAGGCTCCGGTACCGCGCCTTGACCTCCTCAACGTCGCTCGGGACTTGGGCGAACCCCAGGGCCCGGAAGCACTCCGGAATCTCAGTCGGCGGCGGCAGCATCTTCATCCCCGCCACCCACGTCGACAGATCGTAGATTCCCCGCTCGACCATCCGGGCCAGGTCCTCCAAGGTCAACACGACCTGGGCGAAAGCGTCGCTCCCGTAGCTGAGGTTCACGCCCCGGGCACGGGCCTTGGCCACCGAGTGGTCGAACTGGTACAGCTGACCCCTGTACCGGAACTGCACCCAGCAGCCAAAGCGGTCGCAGTTCCAGTTGACGTCCTTCTTGGGCACGCCCAGGCGCTCCATGACTCGGTAGAGTTTGCGCTCGTAGGTGTCGACGCTGGCGTAGAGCTTGCGGGCCTCAGGCACCCCGGGTCACCTCCTGGTGGTCCCGGAAACACACGTCCACCACAAACCGCAGCCCCATGGTGGCCGCGTGCACCGTCTCCTTCAGCATCGCTTCCGGATCCCGCTTACGGGGGCTCTTCCAAACCTCGGCCTTCAGCTCGTCGACCTCTTCAAGCAGCACGGCATAGCCCTCATGGGCGCTCGCGAACGGGCCGTTGAGCGAGGTGGCCCGCAGGTATTCCCGGGCGACCAACTCCAGCGCCCTCCTGACCCGGGGGTCCGCGAGGCACCGGAGAACGGATGGAACCTCCTGCATCGTGGCCAGCTCCTGAACGGTCGGCGGGTCAGCATTGGTGGCAACCGGACAGCGTGGATGATACGTCCCTGCGGTGCTCGCTGTAATCACGCGCTTTCCCTCCTCTTCCCACAGACCACGTCCTCGTACTCGTTTTCCG
>JBLNBY010000188.1:0-2617 GCA_050260295.1 Bacteroidota bacterium | reverse complement strand
GCGCAAGCTCGGGGTGCGCTACCCCTTTCTAGGCCGTAGGTATTATTTCTACCTGCCCCCGCACAAATGGTGGGTCAAAAATGTGCCTGCTGTAGCAGTGGGAACGTTCCCACAATGTCCGGGTTGAACGGTATCCGGTAAACCGCCAACCCTTTCCTAGCAAAAGCCCTGCTAGTGAGCGTGCGAGCACGGCCTCCTGCCGCCAGTTCATGCATAATCGGGGTGGCACACGGGCCGTGGTTGCCCGGTAGGAACATTTTCTACCACCCCAACCCGCAAGGGTAGGTAGTTTTTCTGCCCGATGGCCTAGTACCACGATTTGCCCACCCCCCGGGCAACGTCGAAGCGCGACAAGAGGACCGGTCGTCTGACCGGTCCCCCGCGGCTGGTCCGCAACTCGAAACCCGCGGCCTACTCATTTGGTCCCCTTCAGGAGGCGCAGCTGCACCGTGCGGGTCATCTATGCTCTAGTGACTTGAGTATTGATCGGAGCGTCGGCCAGAGGACGAGGACGACAGCCCCTCCGGTCAGAGCGGTAAAGAGCTGCGGCCACTGCATCGCTGCTGCCAGCTTGTCGGGAACGTGCACGAGCCGGGCCACAGCCAGGGCCAGGAAACCAGCCTTCAGGCCCGACGCGAGCAGTACTCCGACCACGCTAGTGGCGGCCCAGGCCCATCCCCTTGATTTCTGTCGGGGCTTGAGCGAAGGGCTCTCCCCGCTTCCCGCACTCTTCTCGTCCGCAGGGCCAGCCAGCCAGACTAGCATTCGCTGGCTGAACCAGAAAATCACCACCAGGATGGCATTGCCCACCGCGATGAAGGGCACGAGCGGGGCTGCTGCCGGAGCCAGAATGCCCCGCCATAGAGCAACGATGGGGGTGAGAGCCCCGACGGTCACTCCGTAGGCCGGCGGTGCGGATAGGGCAGTGATATAGAGAACGGTGTTGACCGCGCTTCCGGTGATCGGTTGCGGCAACCCCAGCATCTGCACGCTCATGGCCAGCGCCAGGAGTATCGCGCTGCGAGTAAGATAACGGATGTGTTGAGTTGCCCGGGACATGTGACGTCCCATCGTGGCACCCGCCCCAGGTCCTGACATGCCTGCCATAGTCGTGCCCCCCTACCTCAACTACCCTGCCTGCCGCTTCAATTCGCTTTTTCCCGCGTAGCTGCCACCAGACCGTAAGCATCCTGCGGTTGGTAGCTGGTGTGCAGCAGGTGGTGGGCGAGGTGCGACCCCGGTTGACCCAGAAACTCTGCGTACACCTTCTGAACCGCCGGGTTCTGGTGCGACGTGCGGATATCCTTTTGCTTGTCGATGGCATACAGGCCGGCAGCCCGTTTTTGGGCGTGCAGACCGCCGACCGCCTTCACTTCCGGCCGCAACTGGCCGCCGCCGTCGACGCACCCGCCCGGACAGGCCATCACTTCCACGAAGTCATACTCCTGGTACTCACCCGACTCAAGCAGCCGCCGCGCTCCGGCAAGTCCGCTCACCACGGCGCACCGGACGGCAGTACCGTTGATGTCGATCGTCGCCGTACGCAGATCGTCCCATCCGCGCACCGCCGTAAACTCGAGCGGGGCAGGCTCCTTGCCGGCCACCAGGTAGTAAGCGGTGCGGAGTGCGGCTTCGGCCACCCCGCCGCTTGCTCCGAAGATGGCCGCGGCACCCGACGACTCGCCCAGCGGCGAGTCGAAAGGCTGCGGCTCGAGCTTGCCAGGGTCGATGCCGGCCTGGCTCATGAGACGCTCCAGCTCCCGGCTGGTAAGGACGATGTCGACGTCGGGCCGCCCGTCACGGCCCAGCTCGGGACGGCTGGCCTCAAACTTCTTGCCCGTGCAGGGCATGATGGAGACAACCGTAACCCGAGATGGGTCGATCCCGATCTTCTGCGCGTAGTAGGTCTTGAGCAGCGCTCCCATCATGCCCTGGGGTGACTTACAGCTCGACAGGTGATCGACCTGGTCCGGGAAGTAAAGCTCGAGGAAGTGGACCCACGCCGGGCAGCAGGAAGTGAATATCGGGAGCCGCTCGCCCTGGCTGAACCGCTCCAGGAACTCATGGGTCTCTTCCATGATGGTCAGGTCGGCGGTGAATTGCGTGTCAAAGACCGCCTCGAAGCCGAGGGCCTTCAGACCGGCAACGATCCGTTCAGAGAAGTCAGCAGGGATCTCGTCCCGGCCAACTCCGCGCCTGTCGGCCCAGACCTCGCCCATGGTCGTACGAACTGCCGGCGCAATCTGGGCAACGACGTACTTCTCCGGATCGTTCAAAGCCTGCCAGACCTGAGCAGTAGCGTCGTGCTCGGTCAACGCTCCCGTGGGGCAGACGACGGTGCATTGGCCGCAAAAGGTGCAGCCGCTCTCCCCCCAGGGCATCTCGAAAGGCGGCGACACCTTGGTCTTGATCCCTCGCCGGACCAGGCTGATGGCGTTGACCTCCTGCACCTCGGCACAGACCCGGACACACCGCTGGCAGAGCACGCACTTCTCCGGATCGTAGGCCAGGGCCGGGCTGCTCAGATCCGGTTCAAAATGACGGAGCATCTCATCGTACTGCTTTTGCCGTACCCCGTACTCGGCCGCCAGTGCCTGCAGCTCGCAATCCCCGGAGC
>JBLNBY010000187.1:0-3492 GCA_050260295.1 Bacteroidota bacterium | reverse complement strand
GTGCCGGCAATGTCTGGCAGTAATCATGCCCTGCTGCGGGCAGCCTCCCTCCTGCACACCGCCCAACAAGAGGCGGAGGAGATCCGCGAGGATGCACGCCAGGAAAGAGAAGCTTTACTGGCGGCAGCCCGGCAGGAAGCTGAGACTATCCGTCAGCAGGCATACCAGGAAGGTTTGGCTGCTGGCCGGCGGGAGGGGGAAGAGGCGGCCCGGGCTGAACTCGAAGCGCTCTTCACTCACGCCCACAAGCTCGTCCAGGAAGCCCTCGCTTTTCATGAGCGGATGATGGGCCAGGCTCGTCAGGACCTTCTCCACCTCGCCCTTGCCATTGCCAGCAAGATCATCGGCGAAAAGCTCGAGAAGCCGGGCGTCGTGGCCACCCGCGCCTTGCGAGAGGCACTCCTGCGCTACCGCCCGTCCGGCCAGATAATCACGGTCCGAGTCAACTTGCAGGACCTGGACGCCGTCGAGGCCAGGAAAGAAGAGTTCATTCGCCTCTGCCAGGGAACTCGCGAATGGCGGGTAGTCGCGGACGATCAAGTCGGTCCAGGCGGCTGCCTCATCGAGACGGATCAGGGGATCATCGACGGGAGGGTCGAGTCGCGTTTCACGGCAGTGCAGAACGCTTTGCAGGAATCGATGAATGAAGAATCGGGAAGTGATCAGCCCCCGGCGTACGATGCGGTGGACGCCAGAGCCGGTGGTGCAGGTGCAGTTACAGGTGAGCCTTCCGCCGATATCGCTAGGGGTGAGGCGGTATGAGGCGGGGGGCACAACTGGAGCGGCCGAATACGAGACGCCCCAGCGTCAATGCCGTGGTCCGCCGTATCTTGCCCTGGTCACGCCTGTGCGAAGCGGTTTACAGGGCCGAGGACTTTTCCTTGCAGGGGTCTGTGGTACAGATGGTGGGACTTACCATCGAATCAGAAGGTCCCAGCGTGACGTTGGGGGAGATGTGTGCCATCCACCGCCTGGGACGGCCGCCCGTCCTGGCTGAGGTGGTAGGCTTTCGCCAGCGCCGCGTCCTCATGATGCCGCTGGGTGAGGCGGACGGCATCGGTCCGGGAAGCCTGGTCACCGCCTACCGCCGGCCGCTCTCGGTGCAAGTCGGACCTGCCCTGCTGGGAAGGGTACTCAACGGCCTGGGAGAACCCATCGACGGCCATGGACCCATCCAGCCCGTGGCCCGCTATCCGTTGATGAGTACCCCACCCGATCCCCTGCGGCGGCCGCGCATCCAGGCGCCACTCGCGGTGGGTGTCCGTGCCATCGATGGTCTGCTTACCATCGGGCGCGGCCAGCGGATTGGCATCTTTGCTGGCAGTGGAGTCGGCAAGTCGACGCTCCTGGGGATGATGGCCCGGCAGACGGATGCCGATGTCTGCTGCATCGCCCTCATCGGTGAACGGGGGCGCGAGGTGCGTGACTTCCTGGAAAAGGACCTTGGGCCCGAAGGTCTGGCCCGTTCGGTGGTGGTGGTTGCTACCTCGGATCAGCCTGCCCTGGTGCGTTTGAAGGGAGCGTTCGTAGCCACCGCCATAGCCGAGTATTTCCGCGACCATGGTGCGCACGTACTGCTCATGATGGATTCAGTAACCAGATTTGCCATGGCTCAGCGGGAGATCGGCCTGGCTGCCGGTGAACCTCCTGCCACCCGCGGCTACCCGCCTTCGGTATTCGCGCTGCTGCCACGGCTCCTCGAGCGGGCCGGCATGGCTGCCCGCGGTTCAATAACGGGCATTTATACCGTGCTGGTCGACGGGGACGACTTCAACGAACCGATCGCCGACGCCGCCCGCAGCATTCTGGACGGCCACATCGTTCTCTCCCGCAATCTCGCCCAAGGAGGTCACTATCCCGCGATCGACGTTCTGAGCAGCGTTTCCCGAGTGATGGGAGATGTCGTGGATGAACCGCAGCGCCAGGCTGCCGCCCGTTTCAAGCGGTGGCTAGCCACCTATCAGGAGGTTCAGGATCTCGTCGAGATCGGGGCCTATTCAGAAGGAAGCAATGCCGAAGTCGATGAGGCGATTGCCCGCCGGCCTGGCCTTTTGCGTTTCCTGCAGCAGGATATGAACGAATTGGCTGATTGGGGTTCGACACGTACAAGGCTGCTGGAACTGGCAGGGATATGAAGAGGTTTAGCTTTCGGTTGGAGCGGGTGCTCCACCTGCGAAAACAAGAGGAGGAACGGGAGAAGCAACGCCTGGGAGTACTGCTCAGAGAGCTGCAGGCGGCGAGGCGTACACAAACGGCCTGTGAATTGGAGCTTGCCGAACTGGAAGGCCGCTTTGGGCGGGTACTTGACCCATCCATTGGTGAGAGTGAGCTGGCCGTACACGAGCTCCAGCTCTACCGGATGCGCCAGGAGTTGCTGCGCCGCCGTCTAGCGCAAGCCCGGGCGGCAGTGGCGGCATTGCAGCAGCGAGTGGATGAGCAACGGGCGGTGCTTTTGGCCGCTGCCCGCCGCCGGGAGGTGCTTGAGAAGCTGAGGGAACGGGAGCGGGAGGAGTTCCAGCGAGAGGCCTTGCGGGGAGAGCAGAAGATTATCGATGAGGTGGCCAGTGTATGGCATTACCGGCAGACAGGATGGCTGGACGCGTGAAGCAGGCTGTGGCCAATAAGGGCCGGCCCGGCGGACAGATGGCGAACGTGTCGAGACGCCGCCGGTGGTGGCGCAGCAGGCTTTTTGTACCTGCGCTGGTGCTGGTGGTAATGATCCTTGGTCTCGGAGTCATCGCTGGGGGCAGCCGCTTCCTCGGCTGGGATCCGTTGGCCTGGGCCGTTTCGCTCCCGGGCGTAGGCCCGCTGGTCACTACCTATCGTATGGGACTACAGAACCAGGCGGATTTGGTCGAAGCCAAGAAGGGGATAGCTGCCGAGATGGCCCGGCTGGAGGAAACGCGGCGCCAGCTTACGCAGGAAGAGGAACGCCTGCAAGGTGAAGAGTTGGCTCTGCAACAGCAGCGGGAAGAGCTGAAGCGGGAAAAGGCCCAGCTGGCTAAGGACAAAGCAGAGCTCGAGCAGCTCCAGCAGGATCTCGAACTCCGCCGCAAAATAGCCCGGATCTACCAGTCGATGCGGCCGGCGGACATCGCGGCGATACTGGCGGCTCGCCCTGTGGATGAAGCCGCGCAAGTGATCCTGGCCTTGCCGGCGGAGACAGCCGGGGCAGTCCTGGCAGCCCTCAATCCGCTGCGGGCAGGCATGGTGTTGGAGATCATGCAGTCCTCGGGCGCACAGGCAGGTGCCAGCGGCACTGGCGGTACGGCCGGCGCTCCCTGACGCCGTGGCCGCATACCGCGAGCGAGCCAACGAAAGGAGGTGAGAGAACATGCAGATAAACTCGGTTCGTGTTGCAATGGACATGCCCGCCAGTCAAACGGACGGAGGTAACGGAGTGGTCGCTGTAACAGGGGATTTTCCGGCCGGGGTTAACTGGCCGGCGATCCTGGCTCTGGTGTCCGGGCAGGTTGCCGCGGGCCGGTCTCT
>JBLNBY010000186.1:0-3937 GCA_050260295.1 Bacteroidota bacterium | reverse complement strand
CCGGGTTTGATTACGGTTCCGGCCAGCAACTCCGCACCCCGCTTGACGTTGGCCAACTCTTCGTAGAGCGGGTGGGGTAGGGTAGTACGAAAGGCGGCCACAAGCTGCGCTGATCCGTATTCCTCCTGTAGCAGGCGCAGCCGGTTGGCTGGGAGCGACCTCCACGGGAGCTCCGCCTCGGTCACCTGGCCATAGAGGTGGGGACTGACCAAATCCGACAGTTCAGCGGAGGACAGCAACTCGCTGCCAGTGCTGATCGGAAGGATGAGCAGAGTGTTGAAGCCGTCCGGGGCTACCCACCCGCGATCGAACAGCGCAGACAAAAGGAAGAAGCCGGCAAAGAGGCTGCTTGCCCAGAGCCCGTACCGGCGGCCTTGGATAACCAGGAATAGCTGCTTATGTCGGTATCCATATCGCATGGGGCGCTGCCCCTTCCTGTTGGTAATCCTAATCTCGTCAGGATTACAGTTATGAACTGCTGGGAGACCTCATACTTCTTGTGCCATCCTGTTTACCCTAACTCCCAAGTAATACCCATCACATATGCCTGTGCGGCTTTTCTCTCACGAGTTTGCGCCCAGATGTTGTCCCATATCTAGACATCATAACCATTATCGGTTATCCTAACGGGGTTGTTATGTCTTGCCGGAAAGCTTACCGCGCGGAGCGCATGGCAAGTCTCATAGCGCAAGCCGCGGGTTTTTCTGATGGTATTCGGCATAGTTTTGGGTCTGGTGGCTGCGAGTCAAGCAAGGGAGGCAGGCGCGGGTGGCGGGGGCAGCTGCAGCTATAGAGGTGGCTGATCTGGTTAAACGATACGGAAGTCTGGTGGCGGTGGGAGGGGTCAGCTTTACCGTTTACCAGGGAGAGACCTTTGGTTTGCTGGGCCCGAACGGGGCCGGGAAGACGACGACGCTGGAGATAGTCGAGGGTTTACGGCGTGCCGATGCCGGGCGGGTGCTGGTACAGGGAATCGATGTGTTGGCCAGCCCACGTCAGGCACGGGCGCTAATGGGAGTACAGCTTCAAGAAGCGGGCTTCTTCGATAAACTGACGGTCGCCGAGACGATCTCGGCCTTCGGACGGTTTCACCATCAGTCCGTGCCTGTCCCACGGTTGCTGGCTCGCCTGCAGTTGGAGGAGAAGGCTCGGACTCTGGTGGAGAATCTCTCGGGAGGACAGCGGCAACGGCTCTCCATCGCGCTGGCACTGGTCAACGATCCGCAGATCGTCTTTCTCGATGAACCCACTACCGGTCTCGATCCGCAGGCGCGCCGCAACCTCTGGGATATCATCTGTTCCATCCGGGACGAGGGCAGGACAGTGATCCTGACCACCCACTACATGGACGAGGCCGAGGAGCTTTGCGATCGGGTGGCGATCATGGATCATGGCAAGATAATCGCCATCGACACCCCTGTGAACCTGATCCAGACCTACGCCCCCGGGGCAAAGGTGTACATTACTCCGTACCGGGCAGAGGATGGCGAACAGCTTAGTCAGCGGCTTGGGAGTCTGCCGGGAGTTCTGGGAGTCGGAAGCAACGGCAACGGTGAGATCAGGTTGCTGACCGGCCAGCTCGAGGAGACCGTCGGTGCCCTCATCGATCTGGGGCGCCACGGACAGGTACAATACCGCTCTATGCGCATCGAAGCGTCGAACCTCGAGGATGTCTTTCTCAAACTGACCGGAAGACACCTGCGGGAATAGCGGGCATGGCCGGAAGACGGGGATAGCGGAAATAGCGGGAATAGCGTGAAGGGCGTGAACGGAGGGATCGCGTTGCTGCGGGGTTTTCTAACTGTGGCGGCGATGTCGCTGCGTACGTTCTTGCGGGACAGAGCCGCACTCTTTTGGGGGATCGCCTTCCCCTTGATGCTGATGGGGTTGATCGGCAGTGTGTTTGGCAACGGAGGTGACTTGATCCTCTCGACGTCGGTGGTCGGCAACTCGGACCATCCCTTGGCAGCCGGGATCGTCCAGGCGCTGAAAGGGATTCCCACCCTCAAGGTCGTGGAGGAGAGCGAAGAATCAGCCCGGCAGGCGCTGAAGAATGGCGACCGCAGTCTGGTGGTGGTGTTGCCCGGGTCGACCGAGCTCGCAACCCTGCCCGAGCTGCCTCAAACACCCCAGCCACCTGCAGGTGTTGCGGGACCATCCGCTGAAACCGCGTCTATCCCGGCAGCGGGTACTCCCGGGATCGCGATCGCACAGACCGCGGCCTTGGCCGCAGAGCCCGCCGGGACGTTGACCGGCCGGGATAGCCCGGCTTCTCCTGCCCCGGTGACCATCAAAGTCTACTACGATGAAGGCCGGGCTCAGGTGGCCCAGGCCGGTATTGCCATCGTGCAGAGCGTCGTACAGGAGGTCAACCGCCGCCTTACTCAGCGACACGACGTGTTGACGGTAGAGGCGTCGGGAATCTCGGACGCTTCGCAGAAACTTGATATGTTCGACTTCCTGTTGCCAGGAATTCTGGCGATGACCATCATGCAGTCGGGCCTGATGGGGGTTACCTGGGTTGTCAGTACGTATCGGGAACGGCGGGTGCTCAAACGGGTTCTGGCAACCCCCTTCCACCCGGCCGCCTTTCTCTCCGGCCTGGTTGCCCGTTTCACGCTCACGAACATAATCCAGGCAACCATCATCATCGCAGTGGGAGTACTGGTCTTCCATGCACGGGTGGTAGGAAGCCTGGCCAGCCTTGCTTTTCTGGCGGTGCTCGGTTCGCTGACTTTCCTCGCCATCGGCTTTGCCATCTCCACGCTTTCCAAGACCCCTGAGGCAGCCAACAACCTGGGCAGTGCCATCGGTTTTCCCATGATGTTCCTGTCGGGCACGTTCTGGCCCAAGGAAATGATTCCGGTCGCGCTGCAGCCGGTGATCAAGGCACTGCCGCTGACGCCGCTGGTCGATGCCATGCGTGGCGTCGCCACCCAGGCAGCACCGCTCAGCCAGTATGCGGGCGGACTGGCATACATGGTGGGATGGATGGTGGCCGCCTTTGCGCTGGCGACCTGGCGTTTCCGGTGGGAATGACCGGACGGCTAAGGTCGCTAACCCGCTTCCCGCCTTGTGGTTATTTCCACGTTCCAGTCCAGAGTGGCTTGGCGTTTCCACGGTGTTGGCAGTACCCTGGAGAAGTACCCTGGGCAGAGAGTTGTCAGGGGACGCGGCAACGCAGGTGGAGGTGGGTGAGTCTGGCGGCGTTCCGGGGTGTCTTGTTTGACTTCGATGGAACCCTGGCGGATACCATACCGGTCATTCTACACTGCCTGGAGCATTCCTGGCGAGAGGTCATGGGCGACGGCGAGATGCCGGAGACCTCCGAATTCCTGGGTCTGGTCGGCAGACCGCTGGAAGACATGATGGTGGCGTTGGTCACTCCCCGTTGGCAGCCGTGCATGCCCGCAATTGCGGAACTAACGGATGAGCTGGTACACGCTTACCGCCGTCATTATGAAACTCCGTCGCTGGGAGCCGTGGAGTTTCCGGGCACGACGAAGCTGCTCGAAGATTTGGGTGCCATGGGAGTATGGCGGGGGATCGTCACGAACAAAATCCGCCGCACTACTCTGCGGCAGCTTGACAACCTGGGGTTGCGGTCCGAGTTTGACGTGGTCGTGACCGTCGAAGACGTCACTCACCCCAAACCGCATGCCGAGCCCCTGCAGTTCGCCGCCAGCCGGCTCGGCCTCAAACTGGACGAAACCGTCTACGTTGGTGATACGGTCGCCGATGTGGTAGCGGCCCGGAATGGCGGGGTGGGGTGTGTGGCGATCGTCAGCTGGGGTGTGGCCGGGCAGCTGTATCGCCTGGCCCATGGTGACGAGCCCGCCAGTCCGGCGCAGCTGACCGAACCTGCTGCCGACGTACTGCTGAACGGCTGGGATTCTCTCATTCAGTTGATCCGTTCCGGCTTTGCCGCAACTCCGGG
>JBLNBY010000185.1:0-3518 GCA_050260295.1 Bacteroidota bacterium | reverse complement strand
AGCGTCAGGAGAGCCGCCTGCGTCAGGTGCAGCTGACACTGGGCCGCTACGAGAGCCTCAACCTGCGCCGCAAGCTGGCTTTGGCCCGGCTGGAAGGTGAGATTCGCCTCACCCGCCAGCTCATTCAGGAAGCAACGACCCGCTGGTCGGAGTTGCGGCAGCGGTCCGAGCGGTCTACCGGGCCGAGTGGGCAGGAGGAAGCTCGCGTTGCCGACGAAGTGTCCCGCCTACCCTATCAACAGCTGCTGGCCAGACTGAAAATGGAAAGGGAGGCCCTGGAAGCCGAAGGCCCGCGGCCCACAGGGGTGCTGGAGGAATTCATGCGGCAAAAGGAACGTCTCGAGCAGCTCCAAAGGGAGAAGGCCGATGTGGAGGCTGCCCGGCAGGAACTTCTATCTTGGCTGGAAAGGGAGGACGAGGAAGCCCGCCGCCGCCTGCGGGAGAGTTTTCGGAAGGCACAGGAGGCTTTCTCCCGAACCTTCACCAGGCTGTTTGGCGGTGGTGAGGCATGTCTGGTCTGGCAGGGCGAAGATCCGCTTACCGGTGGCATCGAGATCGAGGCTTCTCCTCCGGGCAAGCGTCCGCAAAGTCTTTCCCTCCTTTCTGGCGGTGAACGGGCGCTTACAGCGCTGGCGTTCCTCCTGGGAATAGCCCAGTTGAAACCACCCCCGTTCTGTGTGCTGGATGAGGCGGATGGTTCGCTCGATGAGGCAAATCTTGGGAGGCTTCTGACTTTGCTTGAGGAGTTTTCCGCACAAACCCAACTGCTTTTGATCACTCACCGCCGCCTCACCATGGAACGAGCCGGAATGCTATACGGGGTTACCATGGATCGGCGCGGGGTCTCTCGTGTATATGCCTACCGTTTGGACGAAGGCGATCAACCGGCGGGCCTGCCGGCAGCAAGCGGGCGCCGCTGATGAGGGGATGAGCATACCTGGCCCGGCTGAAACCGGCTGGGGCTGACCAGGAGCAGGACCTAGATCCGGGTTAAGGCACGGACCGAGTGGGAGGGGTGCACCGTATGGATCTGGCCCGTTTGTGGCGGCGCGGCTCGCAAAAGGATCGAAAGGAACCACAGGATCAAAAGGAAGCGACGACGGGCACCGGGAAGGAGACCGAAACGGCCCAGGCTTTACAGGGACCGGTAAGTGCGAACGAAGTTGGGGCGGAGACGACCGGCGGTGGGCGATCCTGGTTTACCAGGCTCCGGGAGGGGTTGGAGCGAACCCGGCAGGCCTTGACCCAACCCCTGGCCGACCTGGTCCGCCGTGGACGGATCGACGAGAGCGTCTTCGAAGACCTGGAGGCCGCGCTCCTGCAATCCGACGTAGGCCTACCGACCACGGAAGCCCTGATTACGGAACTCCGCGATGAGATCAAGCGCCAGGATATCTCGGATGCTGCGGCAATCCCCGGGCTCTTGCGCACTCTCATACAAAAGCGTCTGGAAACGCGGACGGGTCAACTGGCCGAGTCCAGCCAGCAACCCACTGTCTACCTCTTCGTGGGTGTGAACGGAACGGGCAAGACGAGCAGCATTGGCAAGCTGGCAGTCAGCCTGAGTTCCGCCGGTAAGAGGGTGCTCCTGGGAGCGGCCGATACCTTCCGGGCCGCGGCCGTCGAGCAGCTGGCGATCTGGGCTGAGCGCAGCGGTGCCGATTTCGTCCACCACCAGGAGGGGGCAGACCCGGCGGCCGTAGCCTACGATGCCATCCGGGCCGCCCGGTCGCGCGGCAACGACTATGTTCTGATCGATACTGCCGGGCGGCTGCAGACCCGGACCAACCTGATGCAGGAGTTGCATAAAGTTAACCGGGTGGTGGAGCGGGAGCTGGGAAGACCGGCGGATGAGGTCCTGCTGGTACTGGATGCCACCACGGGCCAGAACGGGCTGTCCCAGGCACGGACCTTCCAGGAGACAGTGGGTGTCACCGGCATAGTCCTCACCAAACTCGACGGGACAGCCAAGGGTGGCATCATCCTGGCTATTACCAATGAATTGAAACTGCCGGTGAAACTGATCGGGGTGGGTGAGGGGCCAAATGATTTGCGTCCGTTCTCTGCTTCCGAGTTCGTGCGGGCCCTGATTGCCGATGACCTGGTGAGCGCTTCGACGGAGTCAACCCACGATCCTTGACGGCCACCCGCTTCTCCCGTATAATCACGGCATGGGCAGGGTGTCAAGGAATTCTCCTTCACAGTCACGGGAAGCTGGGCTGCGGGATGACGGCGGTGGAGAGGCTATGCCTTTGCCGACGAAGGCCCCTGACGTGGTGCAGGCCGGATTGCTTTTCGACTTCTATGGAGAACTCCTAACCCTCAAGCAGCAGGAGGTATTCCGGCTTTACTATCATGAAAACCTCTCTCTGGGAGAGATAGCCAGCCTGCAGAACGTCTCCCGGCAGGCGGTGCACTACCTGCTGCGCCATGCCCTGGAAGATCTTGCCCGGCTGGAAAGATGCGTGGGCGGAGTGGAGCGCTTCCGGCGCTACCGGGCGTGGTATGGCCGAATGCAAGATTTCTGGCAAAGGCTGGTGCGCGACGTCCCCGCTGCCCAAACTAAAGAAAATGACTGGCAGGTAATGCTGAGGGAGCTCGACGGGATACAAAGCCCGCCGTCACTTCGGGAGAAGGATTAGCCATGTTCAATACGCTCAGCGAGAGGTTGCAGGCAACCCTCCGGCGTCTGCGGGGTAAGGGCCGCCTTACCGAAGCCGACGTCGACCAGGCGTTGCGCGAGGTCCGGCTGGCGCTACTGGAAGCCGACGTCAACTTCAAGGTAGTCAAGGAGTTCATTGCCCGTCTGCGGGCGGTAGCGGTCGGTGAAGAGGTACTCGGCAGCTTGACACCGGCGCAGCAGGTTATCAAGATCGTTCACCAGGAATTGATCCGGTTGCTGGGCAACGAACGGGCGGGTTTGCACCTGTCGGGGCATCCGGCCGTCATCCTCATGGTAGGGCTGCAGGGCTCGGGAAAGACGACCACCACGGGCAAGCTGGGTGGGATTCTACAGAGGGAAGGTCACAGGCCCCTCCTGGTGGCCTGTGACATTTACCGTCCGGCCGCCACCGAGCAACTCCAGATCGTCGGCCAGAAACTGGGGCTGACGGTCTTTGCCCAGGAAGGAGTCCCCCTCGACATAGCCCAGGCTGGTGTGGAAGAGGCACGGCGTCGGGGTTTTGACGTGGTACTCATCGATACCGCTGGCCGGCTGCACGTCGACGAGGAGATGATGGACGAAGCCCGGGCCATCCGCCAGCGGGTAGCCCCGGATGAAGTGCTCCTGGTCGTAGATGCGATGACGGGGCAGGATGCGGTCAACGTGGCCCAGGAATTCCACCGTTCACTCCAGCTGACCGGAGTTGTCCTCACCAAGCTCGATGGCGACGCCCGGGGCGGGGCTGCCCTCTCGGTACGCGAAGTTACCGGTGTGCCCATCAAGTTCGTCGGCGTCGGCGAAAAGCTCGATGACTTGGAGCCGTTCTTTCCGGAAAGGATGGCTTCCCGGATCCTGG
>JBLNBY010000184.1:0-2890 GCA_050260295.1 Bacteroidota bacterium | reverse complement strand
GGTAGCGATATGGGGCAGTGCTGCGCAGCGGCAACAGACGCGTGCTGACCTCCATTGGGTGCTGCGTCGCCGGCGCCACCGGGCACTGCCGCCGAACGAGACCCGGGTGCAGACCGCCGAGGTGCAACTCGAATCAGCCTGGCTGGAATTGCGGCGTCAAGAGGAGATGGTTGAATACGCCGCGCAGGCAGGCGAAAGGTTGGCAGCCCTGGGGAAGGAGCTCGACGAGGCCGCCGCGGGTATTCCTTCATCGTTGCTCGTGTTGGTGGAGCGGGAAGCCCGGAGGGCAGATGGAGGCCCGGTGCAGACACCTGGCAGTGCTACCAGTGGGTTTGACGGATTGGGCAAGGACGTGGAAGGTTTTATGCTCGAGGCCGAGCGGGTGGCAGCTGGCCGCTGGCACTGGTCGGAGCGTCTCTGGCCTTGGCAGCGTCGACGCCGGGCCCTGGCGCGGCTCGAGGTGCAGGTCCGTTCACTGCTTCACGGGGCGGGGCTCAACTCAGGCGACTGGTTTGCCGCTCCTCTTCCCGGCGATGCCGAGGGGATGTTGAAGAGTTTGCGCCTGCTTCGCGCTGCCGTAAACTACGCCGACCTGCTCGGGCGGTACAAGCAACTCGAGCAGCAAGCCGGGGCGGGGGCGTGGGACGCACCCGAGGGGTTGCCCAGCCGCCTGGCCGAACGCTGGGCAGCCCTGGCCACGGCGGCGGGGACGGCAGCCCGGGCACGAAGGGATTGGGAACTCGATTCCCTGCCGGAGCAGGCGGTTGATCAACTGGAGTTGCTGCTCCAATTGCAGGCGGAGCTGGTGGTGGCAGCACCCGGTTCACCGGCGGAGCAGGAGTTGGAGCGGGCATTGGGTGACAGCTTCGTGGCTGCCCTGGAAGCACTGCCCGTCTGGATCGTTCCCCTGGCGGGCGCGTCCGAGCCGCTACCCCAACGGCCCGCACTCTTCGATCTTCTGGTGGTCGTGGGTGCAGAAAGGATACCCCTGGCAGTGACGCTTCCTTTCGCGGCGCGAGCCACCTCCGTCGTAATGGTGGGGGATGCTCGCAGCGAGGCAGAAGCTCTGGGAGAGTGGGCCTTTGAGCGCTGGGGTTCGAAGAGCGAAAAGCAGGAGCTGGCGGCCACCTGCGGGCTGAGGGGTCGGGATTACGTGCTTCGTGGTTGGCCGGTGGCAAGTCTGCGGTGGCTGCGGCAGAAGCGGGCTGGTGCGGCTGCTGGTTCAGCAGCTACTGGTCCGGGGCGATATCTGCGCTACCGGGCCTTCCCTCTGGGCCAGGTGCTCAGCCGGCTTTACTTCGGTGAGAGCCTCATGCCAGCCGGGCGGCCGGCAGGAGGGTTTGCGGCTCGTAGCGGGATCTCTGCCTTACGGTGGGATGTCACCCGCGGGGAGATGGGATCACCAGACAGTGGCAGTGCCTTCAATCTCGACGAGGCGGAGGCCGTGGTCGGGTTGCTGGGCAAGTGGCTCGATGCTCTTCATCGACAGGCGATGGAGTCTGCCGAGTGGAAGCCTTTGACCATCGCGGTGGTCACACTGTTTGGACGCCAGCGAGAGTTGCTGCTGCACAAGCTGGCCGCACTGCTTCCGGATGGGTATGAAGAGTTGGCCGAAGTCAGCGTCTTGCGG
Source organism: Bacteroidota bacterium (assembly GCA_050260295.1). Classification (GTDB taxonomy): domain Bacteria; phylum Bacillota; class Limnochordia; order Limnochordales; family DUMU01; genus DUMU01. The sequence goes on along the minus strand of JBLNBY010000184.1, from coordinate 1,260 downwards.
GTGGACGAGCTGGCCGGCCGCCGTTTCGATGTGGTGCTGGCAAGTACCGTTCTGGCGGGTGAGTATCCGGCGGCTCACCAGGCCTACCTAGCTCAGCATCCCGAGTTCGTTTACGCGCTGCTGGCGGCTGCCCGGCTGAGCCTGACCGTGGTGGGCGACCCAACTGCTATCCGCACGCTTGGCGGTGTCTGGAGCGAATTGGTCGATGCCCTGGTCAAAGTGAATGCCCCGGACAGCTCGAATGGCATAGCCAGCGTGAATGCCAGGGGCAGGCTGTCGGCGGGCCCGGGCCGGCACCCCGGTAGACAGCCCGAGGGGCAAAAGGCGGGAGCGGCTGCCGCCGCCACCGCGGCCGCCGCGGTAGATCGGTTGGCCGCACCCGCAGAAGAACTGCCTGCTCCCGACTCCTTCATAGCTCAAGGTCCGTATCCGCCCGGTAGTCGGGGGTTAGCCCTGGCGTACCAGGAGCTGTACCTGATGCAGAACGGCTGGCACGGCCAGCGCGTCGTCAGTTGAGCTCTGTTCACCTGCTGCGTCAGGCCTACCGCCACCCCCGGGTAGCGCTCATCTCGGCCGCGGTGATGGGTAAGATTGACGTGCGGGAGGAGGCCGCGTCCTGGCGACCGAGCTAGGTCAGGGGCTTATTAAGTGTTGCGCCTCTATCGCTAAATAAGCTATTCTCTTATTGAGCAAAGCTGAATCAGGGGATGCGCCGTGAAGAGAGGCCTGGGGGCCAGCTCGAGCGTTTTCTCCATGAGGACGACACGGCTCTACCGGTACTGGTCAAGGCCGCCTTGGCGCATGTCCAGTTCGAGACGATTCATCCTTTCCTTGACGGCAACGGGCGGATGGGGCGGCTGCTCATCACGCTGACCAGTCACGACGGCGCAGAGGCTGGTGGAACTGTTCAACGCCGACGCCGGCCGCATCCAGGGTAGCGGCCGCGCGGCCGGATCGGCGCTGCGCGTGCACGCCGCGCTGCGGGAGCGACCTTTGATCTCGGTGAAGGAGATTTGCCAGCGCACCGGTCTCTCCTTCCCGGCCGCGACCACGGGCATGAATGTGCTTCTCAAGCTTGGCGTGGCCCGCGAGCTGACCGGAAAAAGGCGAAACAGGGTCTTTGCGTACGATGGATACCTTCGCGTGTTGGCCGAGGGGACGGAGCCGCTATGAGCCTAAACATTTCCGAGCGGCCATGCGGCCCAAGGAGTGGGCCAAGCTCCAGCAGCCCCACGGGGCGGCGGTTTTGACCTGTACCTT
>JBLNBY010000183.1:0-11366 GCA_050260295.1 Bacteroidota bacterium | reverse complement strand
CCCTCCTTGGACGCCGCCCCCGTAACAGAGAGGTCCAGAAGCATTGACCCCAAGTTGATCATGAGGAAGGGCGGCACGGCGTTACCGATCATGCGCGCCCAGGCGCTCCGTGTCCGCGCCGCGCCCAGGTCGAAGAAGTCCGGTATGCCCTGAAGCCTTGCAGCCTCATGCGGAGTGATCGTGGTTGGCCGCGAAGGGTGGACATAACGTCCCTGGCCCATGGAACCGAAGCCCGAGGTGACCGTCTGAGCGGGCCTATCCCACCAGAGGCGGCCATACATCGAGCGGTAGCTATGGGGCCCGTGGTGGCAGGGTGGGCGGAGCTGGTTGGGTAGGTCGTACTCATCGTGCGTCATCAGCCACTGGATTCGCGCCAGGTTCGCTGGGCTTACGGCCGACGGAATGTCGAAGGCAGAAGTTCCCACTTGGTTCTCCAGGTCCCCGATGGCCCACCGGACGGTCCTACTGCCGTGCGTACACTGGATCCGAAGGCGAGCCAGTACTGCCACTGGGTCAAGATTCGGTTCGCGCGTCGCTAGAAGGATATGCCGCCGACGACGCTGGGGTACCCCGAGGTCTTCCAGGTGGACGACCCTCATCGCGACCGAGTACCCCTGGTGAGCAAGTGCGGACCGAGCGACTTCGACGACCCTCCCGCGATCGTGGAGCACCGCTGGCACGTTCTCGATGACGAGGAAGCGTGGGCGGAGCACCTCGCAAGCGCGAACTGCGCGGAGGTAGAGGTCATTACGGGGATCCTTCCGGCGGGTGTGGTTGTTCAGGTCGGAGTGGCCCTGACAAGGTGGCCCAGCCAGGAGAAAGTCCACGGTCCCAACCTCTCGAACAATGCGACGCTCGTTCAGGGACAGAGGTGCATCCAGGGTACCATCGAAGAGATCTTCCACCGAGGCGTGCCGAACCCGAGAGCCTGGGAAGTTCCGGGCGTACGTGCTGACCGCCTGCTTGTCGTTGTCAACTGCAAGGACGATCCGAGTCGCACGTCCCGACCGGCGCGCTGCCTCGGCCAGACCGAGCGTCAAGCAGCCGCATCCCGAGAAAAGGTCGACGACAGTCACGCTGGGGCGGGCTGGGTCTTCGTACCGCGGTCGACTGCGGGTTCGTAGGAAACGCAGGTCACGGGCGCAGATCTGGCAGGTCTCCACCAACGTGCCACCCTTCCGGCGACGACTTCCGGAAGGTATTTCAGGTCGGGTCGCGGGAATCCTGCCTGTATCGTGATACGACTTCGGTCAGCAAGAGGTCCCTTGCACCTGAGTTGCGTCCTTGCACTGCAATGTGTAGGCCAGGTCGACCCAGGACGGGCCGCGCTACGCCTACCGTGTGACCCGACAACCCAATAAGGAATCAACATGGCCCCCAAGCGGCGGATTCCTCCAGTGTCTCCCAAGCAGAACGAGGAACGCCCACCGGAAATCTGCTTCCGGTGGGCCTTTTCCTTGGTGGAGCCGAGCGGGATCGAACCGCCGACCCCATGAATGCCATTCTGTGCACACCGATCTTGATGAGGAAATCGTCAGGTGAGGAAATCGTCAGGGCGGTCGCAGCTGGAAAGAGCGTGGAGTCCGACACCTCTCACTTCTCCTGGGCCAGGAAGCGGTTGACCTCATCCTCCGCCTGGGCCAAGGCCGCCTCCGGGCTCTTCTGGCCGGACACGGCTTCCACTATGTGAGTACCCAGTGCTGCCGTCCACTGATTCCAAGTCGGGGTGAATTGCATGTCGACCACGAAGTCGGCGTTGACACGCAGTACATCAGCAAAACCGCGCGGCTTCTGCATTCCCTTGAGGTAGTCTGCCACCGCCGGCTTGTATACGGGCATCCACGACCTCTTCGCCGCTATGATCTTCTGGCCCTCGGTAACAGCAAACTTCAAGAACTTCCAGGCGGCATCTTTCACCGTGCCCTGGGCCGTAATACCCAGGCCGACGGTGTTGGTCACCGCCGCCCGGATCTTGCCCTTCGGAATGGGGGCAACGTCCCAGGAGAACTTGGCGGCCTGGATCAGCCCGGGGAAAGGATTGGGCAGAATGGAGAAGTCCATGGCCACTTGCTCTTTGCCGAAATCCCAGTTGTAGACTTCGGGCACGGGAGGCGCCGAGCGGTCCTTCAGCACGAAATCTGTCATGAACTTGACCGCTTCGACACCGGCGGGAGTGTTGAAGGCAGCCTTAGTCTTGGTGCTATTCAGCGGCCGGACTCCGTTTTGGGCAAAGAAGTTCATCCAGGAAGCATGACCCCAGTATTGGGGGGCTGCATACATAATGACGCCATAGTTCAGCACCTTATCGTTGGTGCGCCGGGTCAGCTTGGCCGCGGCCGTCCTCAACGTCGACCACGTCCAATTTTCATCCGGGGGTTGGATACCGGCACTGTCGAATATATCCTGGTTGTACAGCAGACCGACGATATCGTACGCAGTTCCTATCCCGTAAGTCTTGCCGTCGTAACGAAATATGTCACCAGTAGGCAAGAAGTCGTTCGGGCTGATACCACCCCTAGCTATGTAAGAATCAAGGCTCAGCAAAGCGCCGGCTTTCGCCAGGTGGCTGACGAACGCACCGCTCAGCCCCACCACGTCGGGAGCCATTCCTGCGGCTATTTCAACTTGCAACTTGTCCAAATAGGCGCCGAAGGCAGGAGCCGGTTCCACGCGGACGTCGATATCCGGGTTGGCCTTCTCGAACTGATCAACGATGGGCTGATAGGGATCCGAACTCCCCCAGACGAGTCAACGTACCTGTGTCCTGGCCATTACCGGGAAAGTCCCCGCAATGGCACTGGCAAGTAACGTCACCAGTGCGGCTGCGGTCCGGACCCGCGTTCTCCGCCGGGCAACATGCGGAGGTGCCTGCATCGGCCGCACCACACCATTTGCATAGCTGGTACGCTATCAAAACTAATTATCGAATAGCGCACACGTTCACAACCGCAATTGACGCAGGCAGGCGACAAAGCCTGCCCCCACGCAAGGCGCTTGCGCCTGCCACCGTCTGCTGCGTGCTCCTACACTAAATATTAAGGAACGGTCCGCAGCAGCCAGACTCCCCAGATCCTGAAAGGCCCCTTGTGCCGCCAGCGAGTGGAACATTTGCACGGGTATGTTCATGACCTGCGGGGCCGTACCGGCGGCGCGGGCCCCGTCGAACTGCGCACGATCAGTTCATTGGGCAACAACCACCCCATTGGCCTCTGACGTTGCACCGGCACCACCATACCTTCGACGATGACCCGGGCTGCATCCGAATCGGCAGCAAAGCCCCCTTCATCCGTTACTTGGTCGAAGCCGATCCCCAAGCCCAAGACCAGGCCCGCGGCCCGGCCAAGAGCAACGAGCGGCTGCCTGACCGTCGTCAGGGGCGGGTCGAAGAGCTCCAGCCAATGCGGGCTGAGGGCATCGTCGAAGCCGACCAGCGAAAGGTTGGCGGGAATGCGCAAGCCGAGTTGCCGAACAGCACGCAGTACGCCGATGACAAAGCTCTGGCCGGCAGCAAAAACCGCCGTCGGCCGCTCCCCTGGCGGGAGCGTGAGCCAGGACTTGGCCATCTCTTCCGCGAAATCGTCCGGCCAGACCCCCGCATCGGGCTGGCAGGCAATCCAAGCCCGTCCGGAAGCCCGCCCGGAAGCCCGCCCGGTCGTCCCTGGCACGCCGGACTCGACTCTTTCCACCTGAATGCCACAGGCGGCAAGCTCCTGGCCGAAGCCGGAAGCACGGTCCCGCGAATTCGCTTCTTTTTCCGGACCAAACAGACCGGCAATGCGACGATGGCCCAATCCTACGAGGTGACGGGCTACCTCACGGCCGGACCCGGCATTGTCCGTGTCTACCCATGGGAGCGGGACATCCTCCCAGCGAGCTCCGGCTACTACGGTCAGCGGCCCTTGGCCCATCTCCTCTCGCTGTCTGGCCAGCCAGATCAACCCGGGTTTCTGGGGCGCAAACGGAGCGAGTACTACCAGATGGGTGAGCTCCGGATGGTCCGCCAGGAGTCTGGCATAGCTTCCACCGTCCCCGGTTTCCGGGCCATCCACATCCGGCAAGGTGAGCAGCACCGTATTACCGCCGGCCTGTTGAATCGCCCCGTGTACGCCTTGCAAGACCCTGCCAAAGTAGTAGTCATCGAGCAACCGGTCGCTGACAGCGCGGGTGGGGAAGAGCACACCTACCATCAACCGCTTCCCCTGCTGCCGTTGGTCAGCGACGAAGGACCCCTTGCCCCGCACCCGAATCAGGAACCCTTCCCGGGTCAAGTCGTAGAGGGCCCGCCGGGCAGTAGTAGAGCTCACCCCATATGTCGCGATGATTTCGTTCTCGGAAGGGAAGCGGTCACCCGGCCGGAGTTCACCCCGGTTAATCCTGGCCAGCAGCTCATCGTGCAACCTTCGGTGAACCGGTTCTTCCTTAATTCTCCTCCATCCACCCGCCAATACTCGAACACTCCTCAAAAGCGCGCCGTGAACTTTCTAATCGTCTTCCTGGCTCAGTCCCAAACTGATCAGGTGTTGAACATAGGCCAGTTCGGCCTGGAGCGCCTCGACCGTTACCGGGGTCAGTGCGCTCAGAGCCGTGGTCAGAGCCGTGCCCAAAGTCGTGCTATCTCCCGGCGCCGGCGAAGTCCCGTGCACCAGCACCATGGCCTGCAGATCGGCGACCTGCGCCTGCAGTGTAGCGAGGGGTGCGGGGGTACGTGCAGCCTCTGCTACCTGCCGCAAGCGGTTCACGAGCGGCAATACGGAGGGAGCTGGTACGGCATCCTCGGGACTGCTTCCCTCGGCCGGGTAAACGGCGGTAAGCCGGTCGGCCAGGCGGTCCAGCTCGGCGGCCACGGCGGCCTCAGTTGCCCCCTTGCGTCCCGTCGGCAGCACGGCCGGCAGCCGCCACGGCCCTTCCTGCAGAGTGCGATAAGTATCCAGCTTCATGTGGATCATGGAGAAGAGTACCGAGCCATCTGCACCCAGCTCCCGGTTGAGCTGGATGCGCCGGGCCGTCTCGTCGTCGCTCAGGCTATACTGACCAATCCCTTGATACCAGTAGGTCTGCTGGCCCTGGCGAACGGCGGCTTCATCCGCCTCGGCAAAGCTACGATACATGTCGAGCTCCGGCTGGTAGTCCATGGGCACGACCTGGTCCAGAAGGCCCTGCGTCACCCACGACGGCCAGTCCTGAAAACGGTACTGAGCGGCTTCGCGGGCAGGTTCAGCGAACACGGCAGCCGAGACGAGCGTACCGGGACGGATTTCCTCCACGAGCTGGCGGACACGGCGCACGAAACCGGTCACCTGGTCTTGCCGCCACCGGACCCACTTCTGGCCCATCACTGAAGTGCGGGAGACTGTGCGGGGATCGACGCCATACTCCTTGCGGAACTGCTCGATGGACCACGGGTGGTAGCCAAAGTCGTCTGCACCGTTGTCCTCGTAGCGGATGTAGTCCAGGTGAATACCATCGACGGGATAGCGGGTGACAATCTCCCGCACGATGTCGAGCAGGTAGTCCTGTGCGGGAGGATAAGCGGGGTTCATCGGCGTGCTGTTGTAATAGGAAACTTTCTTGCCGCTGCGAGTTACGTCTGCCCAATCCGGATGGATGGTCAGCAGCGGTCCCGGTTTGCCGTTGAACCCACCGCTGAAGAGTGCCAGCCACGCCTGCACTTCTATCCCCTGACGATGGGCCTCATCGACCAGTACCGCCATGGGGTCTCCCTCAAACTCTTTGAACTGCGGTTCTTGCAGGATGGCGTACTGGCTGGGATAGGTGGTACGCCCCATCTCGTAGGTCCAGACGTAGATCACATTGACATTGGCCTGAGCGAGGCGCCGCACCATGCCCCGGAGCATGTCCGGCTCGGTCATGTAGCCGAGGATGACGTCGTCGATCCACACTCCCCTGGCCTCTGCCGCCCGAGAGTCGAGAGTGAGGATTTCGGTGGAGTCCGCCAGCGCTTTGGCGCGCCGGGCCAAGAAGAGCGCGTCGTCCAGGGCGGACGCCGCCGCGGCCGGGTCGCTGGCCGTTCCCGCCTCGACCTTGCCCGCCCCAACCTTGCCCGCCTCGACCTTACTCACTCCGGCCTTACCCACCCCGGCCTTAGCCCGGGAGTCGGCCAACGCCTGCTCAGCTTCGGCCAGAACTTGCCTGACCGTCTCTTCGTCGAAAGTCCACAGCTTGAGCAGCGCCTGCTCCAGACGGGCTCGTGCCGCCTCCAGCGCCTTCTCCGCCTCTTGCTGAGCCGCCTCGAGCTCGCCCACTTGCCCAGTGGACTGAGCGGCCGGGTTGCCTTCTTCCGCTCCTGCTGCCAACGCAACCATCTGCCTCGATCCCCCTATCCGCATCCCAGCGACTGCCAGTCCCATCACGGCCACGACTGCCGTGGCCAGAATCATTCGCTGCCCAAGCCTCACAGCTGCCCCTCCTCACACTCCTTGTCGCACGCCAGCATCGACAACCCCACCGTAGGTTACACTCTTTCCTCCCTTCTGCTCTGCCACCAGGCGACTGTTACGTGTTGGTACACTAACTTCGGGTATCCCTTGCTTCGATGCTACCGGCGGGTTCCCTTCCGCCAATCTCCGCTGATTACCCCTCCGTCTTTCCTCCGCTGATGTGCCAGAGATTGCCCATTTGCTCCTTGCCAAACGGTTGCCCGAACATTGCTCTCCGTCGACCGCTACTGCTATACTGAAAGTGGTACCAGATGTACTCGAATTGCACTTGGGCACACGCGGCGATGGAGCTCGCCCATAAGCGCCGGGGATGATCAAACCGGCTGATAGCTCCTACCAGAACCTGGCTGGTAGGGGTTTTTGTTTTCTGCCGCCCCTGCCGGTCGACGAGGTGGCTCTGATGAAACCTGAGACCCGCGGGGAGTCCATCGAAGTTGTGCCGGTGGTCGATGCCTTCCGGGCAGCTCGGTTGCCCGGCGAATTGTGCCCGCTCTGCCGTCTCGAGATGCGGGCGGAAGCCAATGCCCTCGACCACCTGCTGGGTGAAAAGCTGATGGATCCTGGCTTCCGTCACCGAGTCGAAAAGGAAGGGGTGTGCCGGACTCATTTCCAGCGTCTCCTCAAAGGAACTGATCGCCTGGGGTTGGCAATCCTGCTCCAAACGTTGGTAAGCCAGGCTGCCAGAATGGCACTCAGCTCAAGCCGAACCCCGGCCTCGTCTCTGACCCCGCCCCCGACCTCGGCCAGGCCGGGCGCGGTAGGCATACCCTTTGCTCGTCTGCGGGCGTTCATTCACCGCACGGCCAATGATTCCATGACTCACGCTGCTTGCTGCATCGTCTGCACCGACGTGGAGGCAGCGGTACGCCAGTACTGCCAGACGGCAGCGAAGCTCTACAGTTCAAACAGCGACTTTCGTGAGCTGGTCAAAAACGTCAACATGATCTGCCTGCCCCACTCCCACATGCTGCTGGCGGAAGCCCGCCACGAGTTGCGCACCTATGAACTGGCTGAGTTCGTTCAGTTCATCGAGGGCCTTGCCGGGCGGCGTCTCGCACGAATCGGCAGCCAGCTGGAGACCTTCATCAAGAATTTCGACTACCAGGCCGCACCCCGCTCCCGGCAGGAGGTTGCCTCCGCCATTCGCGAGGCCTTGCACCTTCTAGTGGGAAGGACAGGCTGACGCTCGCTAGCTGCCTGGTGATGCGCCGACAAAGCAGCACGGTAGAGGCACACTTGACCGCGAAACGCAAGGTTGGAAAGGAAGTAGCAACCGTGAACCGTCTTATCCTGGCAGGCTTCGGGGGACTACTGGGCGCTATGGCTCGCTACCTGATCTCCGGTTGGGCGCAGAAGCAGTTTGGGTCGCTCTTCCCCTGGGGTACTGCCTTTGTGAACATTGGCGGCAGCTTTTTGATAGGTTTCGTCATGACACTCGCCATTGAACTCGCCGCCCTGAGCACCGAGGCCCGTATCTTTCTGGTGACAGGTGTTTTGGGTGGATTGACCACCTTCTCGAGCTTCGCCTACGAGTCGGTCCGGCTCTTCCAGGACGGCAGCACCTGGCTCGGACTGGGGAATGTTATGTTAAACCTGGTGGTCGGCTGTCTTTCGGTCGTCCTGGGCATCTTGACCGCCCGCATAGTCTAAATTAGTGGGAAGGTGCCGGCGGATGAAGATCAGCGGACAAGGACGGGAGCTGCGGGTTTATATCGGCGAGAGCGACCAATACAAGGGGCGGCCTTTGTATCAGGCCATCGTGAGGATGTTCAAGGAAGAGGGGTTGGCCGGAGCAACAGTGATCCGGGGGATCGAAGGCTTCGGCGCCAACAGCCGCATCCACACTACCAATATTCTCCGCCTGTCCGAAGACCTCCCGGTCGTCGTGATTGCGGTCGATTCGCAAGAATATATCGACAAGGTGCTGCCCCGGCTCAACGAGATGGTGACCGAGGGCCTCATCACCATTCGCGACGTCGACGTCATCAAGTACACCCATGGCAAAGCCGAAGCGGAGCAGCAGCCAGAGCCCCGATCAGAGGCCAAACCGGGCTAGGTACGGTCCCTCCAGATCCGGAGAGTGGCCGCTCATTCGCCCATGGGCGATCAGAGGGTCAGAAATCTGTTCACCCGAGAGTGCGCACTGGGCTTTTACGTTTACGTTGCACAAACGCAACATAGCCGCAGGATGATAGGTTGCAAAGATGCAACCTTCATCCCTGGAAGAGGGTTGAGGGGCAAGAGGCGGTTCAGACACAGGTTGAGATAATCGGATCTAGCTGGGCTTTCCCCGCGGGGGTGTTTCTCGGAGGCCGGTTCCCGGGCTCTGGGTAGCCCATCGGTTGCGTTTTTGCAACCTTCCCTCCCGCATCAATGTTGCAAGAATGCAACCCCCGCCCCCCACACAACGCCTGGGGTAAGAATAGCGAGAGAGCCGGGCCATTCCGGACCTGCTTCCCAGTTGTCGGATGCGTGTACCGGCCACCCACTGACCTCCTGTAGTTTTCCGTCATACGCTCTAGACGAGGTTTGCGCCGCCGTCACCCAGCGGTCATCCCGAACACCATACCGGATATGGTTGCCATTACCACTACCAGGGCGACGTAAGTTAGCATGCAACGTTCTGGGCACGGCACCACCACCACGCATGTCCATTTGGCATTTAACCGCGCTCAAGCGACTTCTTGGATTCGCTTGGGAAATACTTCTGCTGAAGCCGTAGGGCCACGTTGACCAGTGAGATCATGACGGGTACCTCGACGAGGGGACCTACCACCGCAGCAAAAGCTGCACCCGATTCGATCCCAAAGACAGCGACGGCCACGGCGATGGCCAGCTCGAAGTTGTTGCTGGCCGCGGTGAAGGAAAGGGTCGTCGTTTTGGAGTAGTCGGCACCCACTCGTTTACCCATGAAAAACGACACCAAGAACATGAGCCCGAAGTATAGCAGTAGAGGTACGGCGATCCGCAGCACGTCCAGGGGAAGCTGTACGATGACTTCGCCCTTCAGGGAGAACATCACCACGATGGTAAACAGGAGGGCTACCAAGGTCAGAGGGCTGATCTTCGGGATGAAGACTTTCTCGTACCACTCACGGCCCTTCAGGCGTATCAGCGAGAATCGTGTCAGCATGCCGCCGAAGAACGGGATGCCGAGGTAGATCAGGACGCTTTCAGCGATCTGCCGCATGGAGACGTGTACTACGACTCCTTCCAGGCCAACCAGCCGGGGCAGGACGGTAAGGAACACGTAAGAATACACTGAATAGAACAGCACCTGGAACACAGAGTTGAAGGCGACGAGTCCGGCGGCGTACTCAGTGTCACCTTTGGCCAGTTCGTTCCAGACGATGACCATGGCGATGCAGCGAGCCAAGCCAATCATGATGAGGCCCGCCATGTACTCGGGGTAATTCCGCAGGAAAACTACGGAAAGTACCCACATGAGCACAGGCCCGATGAGCCAGTTTTGGAACAGGGAGAGAGCCAATACCTTGGTATTGCGGAAGACATGGCCCAGCTCCTCGTAGCGTACCTTGGCCAAAGGTGGATACATCATAAGGACTAAACCTATGGCGATGGGAATGGATGTAGTACCAACCTGAAAGCGAGTGACAAACTCCACGAGCTGAGGGGCGAGGTAGCCCGACGACACTCCCAGGATCATGGCCAGGAAGATCCATAGCGTCAAATAGCGTTCCAAGAAGGAGAGACGTTGGGCTACGGACTTCTGAGCCACCGTCTGTTGAGCCATCGACTGCTTCACTGATTTCCATCCTCCTGGAAGGTTGCAGAATGGAACGGCAGCGAATCTGCAGCGGCCAGCGATCCAGGAAGCCCCGCCACGAAATCACGAATCATGTCCCGCACACGCCGAAACTCGTTCAGCACCTCTTCCGGTGTGCCGGTTGCTCTCGCAGGGTCGGGGAAGCCCACGTGCACCATGCGGGCTGCTCCCGGGAAAACCGGGCAGTTATCGCGGGCATCACCACAGAGGGTAACGACGTAGTCGAACTTCTGGCCCAGAAACTCCTGCAAGTGCTTGCTACGATGCGACGCCAGGTCGACTCCGGCTTCGGCCATGACCTGGATCGCCAGAGGGTTCACCTGGCTGGGCTGCGTCCCCGCCGAGAAAGCTTCGATCTTACCCGGGTGTAGAGCCCTGCCCCACCCCTCGGCCATCTGGCTGCGGCAAGAGTTGGCAGTACAGAGGAAAAGCACCCTGATGGGTTCCATCACTCAGCCTCCGCTCGATCAGGTAGCAGAACACGACCATCTTGGATACACATCTTGTCCAATGGAGTGGCCAGGACAACCTTGAGCTTTTCACGGTCGGCGATCACGTCAGGGTCATCATCCAGCCAACCCTGTACCATCTGACCAACAGACGCAGCATAGGGGTTCCGCTCCCGGCGCTCCAATGAGTAGTACACCCAGCGGCCTTCCTTGCGGTCACGGACCAGCCCAGCCATTTTTAGAATGGCCAAGTGCTTGGACACGGTTGACGAACTCATGCCGAGGACCGCCATGATCTGGCAGACACAGAGCTCCCCTATCTCGAGCATTTTGAGGATGCGTGCTCTGGTACCGTCGCCAGCCGCTTTCATCACAGCCTCGTAATCCGCAAGCACTTTTATATCCCCTTCATCTCGTCATATAACGAGATGAATTGTACACATCCCGGTAACGCAGAGTCAATGTACCAGGCCTCCGCCGGTTGACCCCAACGCCTAGGCGCGGCCCTGCTCGGGGTAGGCCCACGGGTGCTCCATTCCACAAGGCAACCTGGCCTTGGCGCATGCGTGCTACACCCCCGAGCCCGGAGGTAGAGCACGGGTGCTGCACCGAGAGCAGTTTTGGCACACGCGTGCGCCACTCCGCGCCCTGTGTATCACCCGCGCTCCCACC
>JBLNBY010000182.1:0-2783 GCA_050260295.1 Bacteroidota bacterium | reverse complement strand
CTTCCAAGCGGTGGCAGGCGACTTCCTTCCAACCCGCAAGATACGGGGAGATCTCGCTCAGGGCCGTCTCAGGAGCCTCACCGCAGGCGACTCGTAAGACCCCCCGGTACGGATCGACCGCCAATTCCTTCACCGGTAGACTGGCGACCGTCGCCGGCAGGTCGATGAGGTCGAGCCGTTCGAGCAATTCCGACAACGACCGGACGTTCGGTCGGATTATCACCCAGGTTGCGGTCGAGCTGCCCTCGGACTGATCCAAATCGGAACGCACGGAATCTACCACCTCAGAGGCCTACCAGCCGGGCAATGTCTTTATAGGTGGCAAAAAGCATCAGCATGACGATGAGGACGAGGCCCACCATCTGTGCCCAGCCGCGCTGCTCCGGGCGCAACGGCCGGCGCCGGATGGCCTCGAAACCTAAGACTGCCAGCCACCCGCCGTCGAGGATGGGGATGGGTAGCAGGTTGATCAGGCCCAGGTTGACATTGAGCAAGGCAGCCAAGCTGACCACGTAAGGGAGCCCCTGACGGGCGGATTCACCGACCAACTGAAAGATACCAATCGGTCCCGAGATGTCGGCCGGTGCCTGCCGGACGACCATCTTGCCCAGCGCCGTGATGATGCCAACCGTCGTGTACCAGGTCTGGGCGATACCAGCCCGCAAAGCCGCGAGCCCTCCTAGCCGCGGCTGGCCACTGAGTTGCACCCCCAGAAGCGCCACGTCGCTGCCATGTAGCACCCGCGGGGTCACCGTCAGAGTCCTCTCCTGGCCATCGCGTCGCAGGCGCACCTCCATGGGCACACCCGGGCGAGGATTGACGATACGGTTGACATCCCGGGGATCATCAACTTTTTCGCCGGCCACGGAGAGTAGAACATCCCCTGCCTCAATCCCGGCTTCGGCAGCTGGAGAACCGGGCTCGACCCGATACACGGTGAGCGGAACCTCTATGGTGGCCGCCAACGCCATGAAGAGCAAGGCTGCAAAGACGAAATTCATGAGCGGCCCGGCTGCGATGATGAAGAGCCTGGCCCACAGGGGTTTGCGGGCGAAGCTACGCGGATCGTCTAGATCCTCCGGGTTCTGGTTGTGCTTGTCCCCAGAGCCCCCCTCCTCTTCCATTGGATCCATTCCCAGCAGCCGCACATATCCACCAAGAGGTATGACGCGCAGGTAGTAGATAGTCTCACCCCACCGACGACTCCAGAGCGCGGGGCCAAAACCGATGGCAAACTCGAACGGACGCACCCCCACTGCCTTGGCAGCCAGAAAGTGGCCCAGTTCATGAACGAAGACGATTGCACCAAAAACCAGGATGAAGGCGACTATCGCAGTCAATACGGTCACCCTTTCCGGACCAGATTCCGGATCAGTCTCCGGACCCTGCGACGACTCCAGGAGTCCGCCGCCAGTATCGTCTCCTCCGACAACTCGTCCGGCCGCACTGGGCAGTGGTCGCTCAGCACCCTCTCCACCAGGGCGGGAATGTCGACAAGGCGGATCTCCTCAGCAAGGAAGGAGGCAACAGCCTCTTCATCTGCAGCGTTCAAAACAGCCGGATAGGTACTCCCCAACCTTCCCGCCATGCGGGCCAGAGCGAGGCAGGGGTAACGTTCTGCTTCCACAGGGAAGAAGTCGAGGCAACGGGCCTCGATGAGGTCTAGCCGACGCAAACCAGATTCGTACCGGTGCGGGAAAAAGAGGGCATACTGGATGGGCAGCCGCATATCCGGCCACCCCAGTTGTGCCAGTACCGAACGGTCGGCGAACTCTACCAGCGAGTGTACCACCGACTGGGGGTGGATGACCACCTCCACTTTCTCGTCCGGCACGCCAAAAAGGTAGCAGGCCTCGATCACTTCGAAACCCTTGTTCATCATGGTGGCAGAGTCGACCGTGATGCGTGGTCCCATGCGCCACGTCGGGTGGGCCAGCACTTCTGCCACACCAACACCGGGCATCCGGTCAACGGGCAGAGTGCGCAGCGGGCCGCCGGAGGCCGTCAGGATCAAACGGCTGAGTTTTGGTTCGCAAGTACCGTCGGATTTCCATGCTGCCTCGTGGTCGCCCAGGCACTGCCAGATGGCACTGTGTTCACTATCTACCGGGCGCAACCGGTCTCCGGCCAGCGCGTACGCTCCTAAAGTGCGGCGGACCAACTCTCCCCCTACCACCAGCGTCTCCTTGTTGGCCAGCGCAACTCTCTTGCCCGCCGCCAGGGCGGCAAGAGTTGGTTTCAGCCCGGCAGATCCCACCACCGCCACCAACACCATGTCCACATCGTCACGCGTCGCCAGCTCCGTCAGGGCGGACTCACCGAGAAGGAGCTTGGTGCCTGACATGGATGAACTGCAGGCTGCTTCGAGTACGGTGCGCCCATCTGCCAGGGGATCAACCAGCGCCACGGCCCGCGGGTGAAATGCTTCCACTTGGTGAGCGAGGAGTGCGGCTTGCCGGTGGGCGGCCAGCGCCACGATCTCGACCGGATCGTTCTTTCCTGGATTGCGGCTGTGAAACTCGGAAAGGAGTGCCAGCGCCTGTCGTCCGATCGACCCCGTTGACCCCAGAATAGCCAGGCGCATTCGCTCCGGTTCGCCCCCTCGTCGTGCAACCGTCGCACGAACTTCTTCTGCCACTTACGGCCATTATATCATGTCTGCTTTTCGGACTTGCGGGGACGACCGAGGTAGAGACAAGACCAACTCGAGACTGCGTCACAACACTCCGTAGATCACGGCGATGATGGTGGTGAATGCCCCTGCTACCAGCAGGCTATCCATT
>JBLNBY010000181.1:0-14026 GCA_050260295.1 Bacteroidota bacterium | reverse complement strand
ATTTCAAGCCAAGCACTATGTGGGCAAGGAGGTCTGTACAAGGATGGAGTACCGTCACTTGGGCAAGTGGGGTGTACGGGTGAGCACCGTATCCCTGGGTAGCTGGCTCACCTTTGGGGGGTCGGTCGAGAAGGAGATGGCTCTCAGAGCGATCCGCCGCGCATACGAGCTCGGCATCAACCTGTTCGACACCGCCAACGCATATTACCGGGGTGCAGCCGAAGAGGTGGTCGGCGAGGCGCTGCGTCCTTTCCCCCGGGAGTCCTACGTTCTCGCGACCAAGGTCTTCTTCCCCATGGGCGAAGGCCCCAACGACCGGGGACTTTCCCGCAAACACATCATTGAACAGTGCAACGCCAGTCTCAAGCGCCTGGGCGTCGACTACATCGACCTCTACCAGTGCCACCGCTACGACCCCGAAACGCCACTTGAGGAGACGCTGCTGGCTCTCGATGACCTCGTCCGGCAGGGCAAGATCCTCTACGCCGGTGTCAGCGAGTGGAATGGCGCCCAGATCGCCGAAGCCATGGAGCTGGGACAGCGGCTTGGCCTGCATCCGCTCGTTTCCAACCAGCCCCACTACAACATGCTGCAACGGGATATCGAAGCGGAGGTCCTGCCCACCTGCGGACGCTTCGGCCTGGGACTCATCGTCTATTCACCGCTCGCCCAGGGCGTGCTTACCGGTAAGTATAAGCCGGGTCAGGCGCCGCCCGCGGGCAGCCGTGCGACCGATCCCAAATCCAATATGTTTATGAACTGGCTGCTGCAAGAAGCCGTGCTGCAGAAGGTGGAGAAGCTCCGTCCAATTGCTGAACGGAACGGCTTGACCATGTCGCAGTTGGCACTCGCCTGGGTGCTGCGCCGGCCGGAAGTCTCCAGTGCCATCATCGGGGCCACCCGCCCGGAACAGATCGAGGAGAACGTCAACGCAGCCGGTGTCCGCCTGAGTGACACCGACTTGCAGGAGATCGAGGCCATCCTGTCTCAACAGCGACAGGCCTGAATCCTCGGCCCGGTCGTCAGGCACTACCCTCATGCTGCCCAGTCCCCTGTCCTCGCGTTCTCGTACCGGGCGTGCTGGTAAAAAGATTGGCCAGGGCACCCGAGAGGGGAGTGAGTCTTTGCTGTGCCCGCCACTCGGCAAGGAACTCGTCGGGCAGCCGCAGGAAGGCTTCCACCACCACCGGATCATACTGGCTGCCGGCCAGGGAGCAGATCTCCTCCCTGGCCACAGCCAGGGTTTTTGCCGGCTTGTAGACCCGATCCGACGTCATGGCCTCGAAGCTGTCGGCAACGGCAAAGGTGCGCGCCGCCCAATGGATTTCCTCCTGCCGGAGTCCAAACGGGTACCCACCACCATTCCAGCGTTCGTGATGCTGGATGATCCCCAGCAGAGTATCATCGGCCAGCCCGGGCAGTCCGCTTGCCACCAGATAGCTGGCCACCGGGTGGCGCTTCATGATCGCCCACTCTTCCGCATCGAGAGGGCCGGGCTTGCGCAAGATCGAGTCGGGGATGGCGATCTTGCCCACGTCGTGGAGGAAGGCCACCCGGCGCAGAATGAGGAGCTGCCGTTCGGATAGGCCCATTTCAACCCCGATAGCGCCGGCCAGATCAGTGACCCTTTGCGTGTGACCGGCCGTCTCGATATCTCTGAGTTCCAGGATTCCCGTCACAGCCCGGATGAGCTGCTCCAGGGCCGAGACACGCAGAGCTTTGGCAGGGGCTTGTGCCAACAGCTCCAAGTCGCTCCACAAGCCGCCCCATGGCAGCTTACCCTGTTGGCGGGAAGGCGAACCGCCACCGGCATCACCCACGTCGTCCGGGCTGCTGCTGGCATGAGGGGAGTCCACCCCGCAGAGCAGCAGCGTACCGGAAGTAGCCCCCAGGAAGAGGAGTGGCCACAGCATGGCCGCGTCGATCATCCGCCCGCTGAAGGCCTGGTCGACTGCGATCACTCCGACGATCCTTCCCTGAAAGTCACGGATGGGGACAACCGCGTTGGCCCTGACCCGCGGGTCTACGTGAACCTGGAACCAGGCACGGGAACCGGGGGTCATGGTCTCCATGATGTCCTGGGACACGAAATAGGGTATCTTGCCGCCGGCCACCGCCGCCAACGGTACATCGGCCAGCAACCCGATCTGCTGCTCGGGCATGGGCTTGATGACGCCGTTCGAGTCCACGCCCACCAACCCCACCAGTGCCTTACCAGACGGGTTGAGCAGAAAAACGCCTGCCCGGTCGAAAAGAAATTTCTGGCAGGTTATTTCGACGAGTGCAACTCCCCGTTCGTAAAGTGAACTGCCGTCTCTTTGCACCCGCTGCTGGTATGCTGTCAGAGCTGCCAACGCCAATCCGGCGGCATCACCTTGGGCTAGATCGTTGGCTACCATGAAGGAAGTACACCCCCTTACCGCCTTCGGTGCCTGCCAGCCCATCCCGCTCTCGGCCGATATGCTGTGCCCGGGCGAGTGTGAGAGGTGATCAAGCAGCCACTAAGATCATCGGCATAATCCCAGGCCAGCTTGAGGCGCATCTATGATGAGGCAACATTGCCTATAAATTCATCTCCTATTGCAGATCGGGCAACCTCACATTTACAAAAAAGCCCGGAAGTCCGAGAACTTCCGGGCCCTATTGCTAATCAGCAGCTCGCTTTGCGAATCAGTGGCTCACTTTGCACCCCAGACCTGGACCTCGGCGACCCACATCAGGCCGGGCCGGGCAACCGGACCGCCGTTGGCAGCCTGCAGAATACGGACCTTCTCGGTCTGGACCGGTACGAAGGTAAATGCGTTGGAGTAGACGTTGAAGGTCTCCTGGTCATTCATGTACTTGGCAATGTTGACCCAGTTGGCACCATCCCAGTACTGGATGACGAAGTTGCTGCTGGACCACCACTTGGCGCGATCGCGGGCCCAGAAGATGGTGACGCCGCCGATCGTCTTCTTGCCGGGGAGCTGGATCTCGATCCAGTGCTCGTCGGTAGCACTCTCGGCAGAAGCCCAGGCGACCTGGGCCCAGCGCCCATTCTCGTCCTGGTCATTCAGCTCGCCATCGTTGAGAGGGGCAGCGCTGTAACCGCCGAAATTGCTGTCGGTCACGACTACGCCGCCATTGTCAGCCAGGGCCCAGTTGACCTCAGTGGCCACCGGAGCGACGCCAGTAGTGAGATCCTCAGCCAGGGCCGCACCTGCCGCGAAGGCAAGGCCGAGTGAAAGAGCCGCTGCTACGGATGCCGCCAGAAAACGGAACTTCAACGAATACACTCCCTTTCCGGTAGAATCTGTTGGGAAAACCCTTTTAGTCCTTCTCTGTACCACCGAAAACTCCTTCTGTCTAAGGAAGCGGGAACACAGGATCCCGGCGTGTCCGGCTGCCCGGTCTTCCCCCTGTGTGGAGTGCACACTGCCTGGTGCACAGACTGCATAGCGTACAGACTGCGAACGGCGAACTACTACCGGCCGAGAGCCACCTCAACGACATGCTCCTTGCCATCGCCAAAGACCGGAATCAAGCAGCCTGTCCCCTGACCTGCTCCAAGCCGACCACCCAGGGACTCGAGCGGCTGCCCGTCCACAGTCACCCGCTTCACGCCACAGCTGACGTGCTCGGAATTGGACACCTCGATCAGGTACGTCGCCCCGCGGAAGCTGCGCCTGACCCTAAACCCATCCCAGTCTCGCGGGATGTAGGGGTCGATGACGAGACCATCGCCCTGGCCCTGGCCCTTTCCCTGGCCCCTGCCCTGGCGCTGGCTGGCCGCCGCCTCGGCTTCAGCCCGAGCCCCGGCTTCAGCCCCAGCCTTGACCGAAGCCCCAGTCTCCGGGCCGTCCCCAAGCTCGGGCCGGATGCCCAACAGCCACTCGGTGCTGATCCGGAAAAGCCAGGCCGCCGAGCCCGTATACCAGGTCCATCCGCCCTGCCCAAAGAGGGGTGAATCCGGCCCGGCCACATTGCCCGGCGTCACGTACGGTTCGACTTTGTACAAATCCGGGTTCAGTCCCCGGTACACCGGGCAGAAAGACCGGTAGAGCCTCCAGGCAAACTCCGGATCGCCGGCCCGCACCGCCGCCCAGATCGCCCACGTCCCTGCGTGCGTGTACAAGCCGCCGTTTTCTCTCGTTCCCGGCGCGTACCGGCTCAGATACCCGATCTTCTCGTCCGGCTCGCCATAGCCCGGCCAGAAGAGAATCGGCCCGTACTCCCGCGCCAGGTACTCCTTGACAGCGGCCACCACTGCCTGCCGCCTCTCGCCTTCGGCAGTGTCGTTGATGATGGCCCAGGTCTGGGCATTGAGGAAGATCCGGGCGTATTTCGACGTTGCACTCCCGACCAGAGTTCCGTCGTCGGTGGTCGCCCGCAGATACCAGCGCCCATCCCAGCCATGCTCGTTGATGGCCGCCTTGAGCGCGGCCGCCTCCTGCTCATAACGCTCCGCCGTCGCCGCCTCCCCCTTGCGCCGGGCCACCCGGGCAAAATCCCGCAGCACACCATAGAGAAAGTGCCCAAGCCAGATGCTCTCGCCCTTCATCTCGGTGCCGACAGCATTCATCCCGTCATTCCAGTCGCCGTCGCCAATCAGCGGCAACCCCCGTTCGCTCCGCCGCTCGAGGGAGTAATCGATGGCAGCCTGGCAGTGTTCATACAGTGAACCGCTGCCTTCATCCCGGAACGGTATCTCTTCGTCGAGGAAAGCCCAGTCCCCCGTCTCCCGCAGGTAGTTGACGGTGACAAAGGGCAGCCACAGACGGTTGTCCGAGATCTTGTTGACCGCCCCGTGCTCAAGAATGGGCTGCCACCAGTGCATCACGTTACCGGCTTTGAACTGGTGAGTCGCATGCAGCCTGATCTGCGCCCTGGTCTTCTCCGGGTCGATGGGCAGGAAGACCTGGCTGTCCTGCAGCTGGTCGCGGAAGCCGAACGCCCCACCGGTCTGGTAGTAGGCGGACCTGCCCCAGAGCCGTCCGGAAATCGCCTGGTACTTGAGCCAGACGTCGGTGAGCAGGTTGAAGCCCTCGTCGGGCGTCTCCACCTCGATCCGTCCCAACAGCTCCTGCCAGAACTCCTTCACCGTGGCGAGCGCCCGGTCAGCCGCCCCGGCCTGCTGGTACTGGCGGATCAGCTCATAGGCCCGCTCCCGCGCTTCTCTTTCCACCGCCCCCAGCACGTAGACCAACGTCCTGGTCTCCCCGGTGCGCAGGCTCACCCGGTTGTGGAGGCTGGCTATAGCATCGCCCCAGCGTCCCGTCGTTTCCGACAACTTTCCTTCCTGCACCGCCTTCGGTGCCCGCAGGCTCCCATACATCCCGAGGAAAGCTTCTTTGTCTCCCTCATATCCGGCCGGCGTCTCACTTACGCTGTGAAAGGCGTAATACTCCCAATCCCTGTTCCAATGTTGGCCCTTCCGGTTGGGCAGCTCCCAGAGGAACTTGGTGGCGAAGAGCGCTCCCGCTGCCGGCCCTGCTTCCGGTTCATACCAGGTCTCTATGAAGGTCTTATGAAACTCTCGATGCCAGTCGGGCGCCGCCCCCAGCAGCCATTCGAAATAGGTAAAGAGAGAGAGCCGCCGCGCACGGTCACTCTCGTTCACGAGGCGAACCTGCCAGACTTCCACCGGTTCATCTTTGGGAACGAAGACCGTTAGCTCGCTGCGGATGCCCGCATGACGGCTGGTGAACTTCGAATAGCCGATGCCGTGCCGGACCTCGTAACTCTCCGGGGTGTAACAGACCGGCTTCCAGGTCGCCGACCAGATCTCCCCCGAATCCTCGTCCCGGAGGTAGATGTACTTGCCCCAGTCGTCGCGGATGATGTCCTGATCCCAGCGGGTGAGGCGGTTGAGGGAAGCGTGAGTCCTCCAGCTATAGCCGCCGCCCGTCTGGGAGATGACCAGCCCGTAGTCGCCCGGGCAGATGACATTCACCCACGGGCGGGGCGTGTCCGGGCGTGTGATGACGTATTCGTCAAGTTCAGCATCGAAGTAGCCATACTTGGTTTCGAACTTCCTCACTTTGATCTCCTACCTACCATGCAGCGTGATGGTTCAAAAGCTTGATCGAAGGGTCAAGGGCAAGGCGAGCCGACAGCTCTTGCTGCCGGCTCGCTGGTTCTCCCCGCAGAAGCCAATTGTTGATCAGAATCCCAGCAGATCGAGATACTCCGGAGTCACGGCGTAGTCGCTTTGCTTGTCAACGAAGCCGGCCTGCTTCAGACCTTCCTGAACGGCCTCGTTCTGCATGAAGAGCCGCCAGATGAGACCAGAGCGATGGTTCTCGATCATCAGCAGGATGGTACCCTCGTCGATACCGATATACTCGCGAGAATACCAGTCGTACTCCGCATTGAAGGCACTGGTGAACCCGTATTTGCCCCAGATCAGCGGGCCATACTTGCCGAGCATGCCCCGGATCGAGCGCAAGCTGAGGTCGGGGACGAGCGGCAGGGAAGCGATGGAGGCGTAAGGAGCGATGGTACCGTCGTGGTTGCCCGGCGTCGCCCCGTAGGCCCGGTACCCTGCAGGCCCGTCGGAAGCGCTGAGGCCCCAGATCTCGCCATCGTAGGTTGCAAACCGGCCCTTCAGCAGGGCGGTGAATTCGTAATTCCGCTTCGCCGCCAGGATGGCGTTGTTCCAGTAGTTGGCGTAATGATCCTCCTGGTTGCGCAGGTCGAGCCATACCAGCGGGTACTGGTAGGTAAAGAGTACCTCTTGGGGTTGGAAGATGTACTCCTCGGTCGCCGGCCGCAGCATGGCGTCCCAGGCAGACGCCGGAGCCGGATGCGTGGGTGAGCCGAGCGCCAGGATGTACAGAAGCAACCCTTCGTTGAACTCCTCCCAGCGGGAGGGAAGGAATCCGCCCTCAGGTGTCCAGCCCATGGACATAGTCTCGCCGCCGGCCATCATCCACTCCCAGTCGATCGCTTCGTAGAGCTGCCGCGCCAGGGTAGCAACCTCTGTCCCCGGGAAGTACTGGCCCACGGCCAAAGCGCCCGCGATGAAGAGGGCAGTGTCGATGGATGAGAGCTCGCTCCCCTTCATCCGGCGGCCGGTATTCATATCCACGAAGTGGTAGAAGAAGCCCCGGTATCCTTCCACGCCGCCGCCGGCAAACGTCTCCAGCGTGGTCAGAGCCCGTTCGTATCCGGCTTCCCGGGTGATCCAGCCCCGTTCGATGCCGACCGGGATGCCGCTCAAGGCGAAACCTACAGCGGCGATGCTCGCAGCGGAGTCCCGGGTGCTACGGTCGCGGACCAGGCCATTGGCCGGATTGACCTCGTTCCAGAGGTAATCGAAGGCCCGGCGGGCAATCACGTCCACCAGTTCATCATCGCTCACCTTTTGCAGGCGGGCCACTTCGTCCTTGACTTCGGCCGGAATGCGTTCCAGGAGTTGCTCACGGGTGAGCGTCGCCGTTTCGTCCCCTTTTTCCACCCTGATACCATCCAGATAGAAAGGCTCGGCGAGCGGCAGTTTGTTCTTGTCCTTGTCCCAGGCGGCGAAGGCCAGATAAACCATGTAACGGTTCCCCGGCTTTACCATCTTCAGCAGTACCGGAGGAAGCTCATAGCGAATCTCGTTCCAGCCCGGATTGACTTCGGTCTCGGAGAAGAGCCCGCCGACCCAGCTCCAACCGGAGGTGACATCGGCCATTCCCAGGAAGTACATGCCGGGGTTGAGCTTGTTTTCGGGAGGCAGGTAGATGTTGAGAACGACGACACCCCCGTTGGCCCAGGTCTCAACCCGGTTGCCTTCCAGCGGCAGGGCCACTTTGGTCTCCACCGCGCTTCCACTCGGAATGATCTTCATCGAGTGGGTGCCCTCGATCTTGATCGCATCGTTCAGCTCGAAGCGGGCCCCGGTGTTATCGTTGTTAAAGGTCCTGATCTCTGCCTCAGTGTCCATGGTCCAGATATACTGGCCCTGTCCGCTTTCCGCAGCACTGGCGGTGACGCCAAAGCCGGTCGATAGAGCCGATACAGCGGCCACCACCATCAGCAGCAGGCCGGCCAGCTTTATCTCTCCCTTTGCCCGTAGCATTGCCTGAGCACCTCCTTCGAATTGGCAAGCAGGGACGGTCCCTCTTCTGCCGCCCCCCCGCCTGCTCCCGCAGTTACAGCAGCCTACTGCTCCGCCGCAGCCTTCACTACCCGGATACCGTCGATATAGAACGTTTCCGTGAGAGGCACCTTGTTGGTACCGCCGGTGTCGTAGCCAATAAAGGCGAAGTAGAGCATGTACTTGCCGTCCTTGCTTACCTTTTTCATGGGTTCGGGCAGATCGAAGCGCACCTGATTCCAGCCGGCCTTCGCCTGGGTATTGGAGAACGTGCCCTCGACCCAGGCCCAGTCGGTAGTCACGTCGGCCATACCCAGGAAGAACTTGCTCGGATTCAGCTTGTTCCCGGCCGGCAGGTAGACGTTGACGACCACCACGTCGCCGCCGATCCAGGCAGCCAGCCTGTCACCATCGAGAGGCAGTGCAAGCTTCGTCTCGACCGCCGCCCCGCCGGGGGTCACTGCCACCGAACGCTGGCCCTGGATGACGTACTGGTCACTTAGCTTGAATTTGGCGCCGGTGTTGTCGTTCTTGTAGCTGAAGACCTCCCCCATGGCATCCATGGTCCACAGGTATGTGCCTTCTTCCTGCGCAGCCCGCACGCCCGCGATAGCAAGGCCGGCCAGGAGCACCCCGGCAACCGCACCCGCCGTACCTATCTGAAAAACACGCCGAAGCCCGCACGCCAACTGCCGACTCTTCTGCATGGGTAATCCCCTTTCTTCATAGTACCTTCTGCATGCCTTCCGTCAGGCTGCCTGTCTCTCACCTGTCCGGTTACTTGCTGCCTACCTGCCTTGCAGGATCTGAGTGGCGCGTTCCGCCTCGGTGGCTACCGCCTGCTGAAGTCCCTGCTTGCCCTCCAGCGTGCTCCGCACTGCGGCTTCGATTGCGGACATGACATCACCCAGCTTGTTGGCATTGGCAGGGAAGGGAATCGTCTCGTCGGCCGCTGCGAGGAAGGCCAGCCAGCGTGGGTCGTCCTTCCACGGAGAAAAGCCTTTGATAACCGATATCCGGGCCGGTACATGGGAATTAATTCTGGAAATCTCCGCCAGCACCTCGGGCCGGGTGGCGAACTCGATGAATTTCCAGGCCGCGTCCGGGTTCTTCGTCGTCCGGGACATCGCCCACTTATTCACGTAGAGCAATCCGGAACGGTTGACCTTCTTCGGCGGCAGGGTGACCCCCAGTTCATCAACGTTCTTCGGGTCGGCGCTGGCCATCTGACCGAGAACAAAAGCACCGCCGTATTGCATGGCTGCGGTTCCTGCCACTACCGACTCCACCCCCTGGTAGGGAGAGCCCCACTGTCCGGCGATCTTGTATTTCTGCGACAGATCAACGAAGAACTGCAGTGCTTCTATCGCCTGGGGAGAGTCGAAGGCAGCCCGCTTACCATCCGCGGTCACAAACCGGCCCCCGTTTTGGAGAACGAAGGGCGCCACGTTGGACCAGTGGGGCCACAGGTTGATGGCATCCCGTTTGAATTCGCCCTTCTCATCCCGCACGACCAGTTTCCGGCCCATGTCGACCAGATCGTCCCATGTCTGGGGCGGGCGGCGGGGATCCAGGCCCGACTGTTCGAAAATGTCCTTGCGGTAGTAGAAAATCCGCTGGTCAAGCCGGTACGGAACGGTATACAGCTGGCCGTCGATGGTACCATCCAGCAGCGCGGCTTTGGGGTAATCCTGCAGCCCGGCCCAGTGGTCCGTCCACTTGTCGAGCGGCTGAACCATACGGGCCTTGACGTATGTCCCCAGGAGCTCACCACCGGCCACGAAGACATCCGGGCCACGTCCGCCGGCAAAGAGCACCGGCAGCTTCTGCAGGTATGTGTTCCAATCGGTGATCTGCAGATTGAGGGCGATGCCAGTCTCCTTTTCGAACGCGGGCTTCAAGACCTTGTTGTACCAATCGATTGCCGCAGGATTCTCCGATTCGGGTGTCATGACGGTGAGGGTTACCTTGGCGGAAGTGGCCGCTCTGGCCCTGGGTGCAACTCCGGCCAGGCCAGCCAGGCCAGCCAGGCCAGCCACGGTTGCCACCACCAGAGCCAGCTTCGCGACCGCTACCCCCTTACCGCCAGCCGTACGACCTACCCACCGCATCATGCTGATTCCCCCTTGCTACACCGGTTGCTGGTAACTCCTGCTTTCACGGCCCGTTCGTACCTTCGCCTGCGTAAGCTTCCTGCTATCTTTCGCCTCCTTCCCACCTTGCTTGCGAACTTTTTCCCTAGCGCCAGGTACCGAGAACACGTGTGCATTCATACCCTGCCCCGCACCTGGGCGAGCCAGAGCAGCACCAGGCGCCGCCGCATCGAACTACCGCGTACCGCCTTGCCGGCAGATGGTGCTCAAGCACTCGACGCTTCGGCCTGGCCCCGATCCGCCGCGTCTGCCCCCGCCTGCCCCGCCTCACCCACCTTCTCATCCACCTGCTCCGGCGGTCTTGCGGTCGACTGGCGTACCACCAGCTCCGTCTTCAGCAAGACCTCCTGGCAGCCAGACTTGCGCCGCTGGACCAGCCGGTCGATGAGGAGCCGAGCTGCCGTCGCTCCCATCTCCTCGATCGGCTGGCGGATGGTGGTGAGGGCCGGCCGGGCATAAGCGGCAGCGGAAATGTCGTCGTAACCTATCACGGAGACTTCTTGCGGCACACATACTCCCGCGGCCTGCAGTGCTCCCACAGCCCCGATGGCGGTGCGGTCGTTGCTGGCAAAAATGGCCGTCGGTCGCCTCGCCGGCGGAAGTTGCAGCCACCTCTGCACGGCCGCCGTACCCCCTGCCTCGGTATAGTCGCCAGGCTGGACAAGCTCGGGGTCGTAAGACAAGCCGGCCTCAGCCAGTGCCTGTCTGTACCCCTGCCAGCGTTCCCGGCTCTCCCGCTGCCCCCCGGGCCCGGCAATGAATGCTATGCGACGGTGACCCAGGTTCAGCAGGTGTCTTACTGCCTGATAGCCTCCGTCACGGTTGTCCACACGCACCGAGTCAATGCCTAGCCCCAAAGACTGCGGCTCGATCAGCACCAGCGGAATGTCCTGCTGCGCCAGCTCGAGCAGCACCTTCTTGGGGCTGCGGCGCATCATGACGATCAGCCCGTCCACCCGGCGTTCGGAAACCTGCGCCAGCGCATCGAGCTCCCGGCGACGTTCGCCGTGCGTCAGGTAGAGCGACAGCCCGAAGCCGGCCTCATATGCAGCCCGGTCCACGCCGTCAACGATGCGACCATAGAACATGTCCGCCACCCCGGGGATAACAAGCCCAACCGCGTGGATGCGACGAGAGACAAGCCCTCGGGCAGCCGCGTTGGGGCGGTAGCCGAGACGGGTGACCGCTTCCAGGACCCTTTGTTTTGTCTCGCGGCTGATACGCGGGTCGTCGTGAATGGCCCGGGAGACGGTCGAATGGGCAACGCCCAACTCACGAGCTATGTCCTTGATCGTGACCGGCACGTCCATCCTCCGGCTACGATTAATACCCTGTTAACAATTCGGGTTACCTCGCGTTAATGCTCACGTTTCCACAGTGCTAGCGTACCGAATTTGCGGTAATATTGCAATCCCCCCGGCATCATCCACTGCTGCTGTCATCCGGCGGCTCATCCTGCCACCACCAACCACACCACAAACCAGACAGCCCAAACAAAAGCGGGGAGCGAGGACGAGGCCGCCCTTGCTCCCCCGATCTCTTTCAGGTCGGAACCGTTACTTATCCCTACTTCTTCCGAGTCGCCCAGTACTTGTCGAGGGCGTTCTGCACCTGCTCGGCCGCCTTGGCCACCGCCTCACGCGGCTCGACCGAACCATTAACGACTGACCAGAAGTTGTTGGTGATGGGATCGATAATGTCCTTCTGGATCGGCAGGCTCGGGATCGCCACCTCGGACTCCAGCGCCATCAGCAGGCGGTCGAAGGCCGGGTTGAGCTTGCGGTAGTCCGGGTTCTGGTTGAACTTGCGTACCGGAGACGGCCGTCCCTGGGCGAACATGAAGTAGCCGGTACCGCGAGCATCCGTGGTCAGGAACTTGATGAAGAGCCAGGCGGCTTCCTGCTTCTCAGCGGGGATACCCTGCGGAATCACGTAACCCCAACCCCAGGAGATACCGGTTACACCGGTCGACTTCGCCTTGGGATTCTTATCGTTATGGGGCATTAGACCCACGCCGAACCAGTCGGGACGCCGCTTGGCCTCCACCGCCTGATTGAGAACGACACCGAACACGCTGATATTCTCGAAGATGGTAGCTTCCTTACCATTCACAAAGGCCTGGGCAGTCCCCGGGTTGGTCCGGGTCAGGAAGTCGCTCTGGGCGGCCGGGTTATTCATCTTGATGATTTGGCCGATGAAATCGGCGGCCTGCAGACCCTCATTGCTATCGAAGGCCACCTTGCGCAGATCGGAGCTGAGCAACGTCCCGTTGTTGCTGTACAGGAAGGGGATAAACTGGTTGGGCCAAGCCCGGAAACCGAGCTGGGTGATCTTGCCATCTCCGTCCCGCCGGGTCAGCTTGCGGTTGGCCTCCAGCACTCCCGACCAGGTTTCGGGCGGCTTTTCGGCGTTCAGACCGGCCTGCTCGAACAGCTCCTTGTTGTACATATAGAAGCTGTCATTCAACCCCACGGTGGGCAGCGGCAGGCTCCACAGCTCGCCGTCGTAGCGGAAAGCATTGACCTCGGAAGGATAGAACATGTTCAGGTCCAGCCCGTCCCGCTTGACCAGGTCGGTGATGGGCCGGAAGGCATTCAGGTCCGCCAGGGCAAAGATCTCCATCCGCCGGGCCATCATGAC
The DNA here is from genome assembly GCA_050260295.1 of Bacteroidota bacterium. Taxonomy (GTDB): domain Bacteria; phylum Bacillota; class Limnochordia; order Limnochordales; family DUMU01; genus DUMU01. The sequence continues at coordinate 1,171 of JBLNBY010000181.1, read as the reverse complement.
TTCTGGTGCGACGCCGGCGGCATAGGCCGAGATGATCTTGCCGGAAACGTCATTCCAGCCCTGGACCTCACTCTTCACAGTGATCCAAGGGTATTCCTTCTGGAATTCCTCGATGATCTTGTCCATCAGTGGCTTGCGGGTGCCGTCCCACCAGTTCCAGAAGCGGATGGTGACCGGCTTCTTGCCTTCGGCACTTGCTGCAGCAGCAGGCTGGGCAGCAAGCGCCGCCGTCAGGATAAAGCTGGCTGCGATACCAAGTGCAGAAATCTTCTTCAAACGCATCAGATATTGCCCCACTTTCCACTCTTTTCTCTCGTACAACTCTCCCAAACTCGTGACGAACTCCGGACCAACGGCTTCACATCACGGATCACCAATCGGCGACTGGTCACCTACTAACGAATGACATCCCGTCCTCTCCCTCGGTAAGGACCTATCGACCCATCCTCGTCGCTCCCCCATCCTGCAGGCACGGTCGACACCCTGCCACCGCAGAATGGGAGTGCTTGGAATTGGTCTCCCGTTTACTCCCTTAATGTCGGATCTTTTCACCAAGCTTTTCGACATAACCACAACAACTCCTCTTCCTGCCTGCGGCAACAAAAAGAGGGGAGCTGCTTGCTCCCCTTGACTTGGCGCACAGTGTTCCAGCATGGGCTCAACGGCGCTTAACCCTGGTTGCCCAGTATTTGTCAAGAGCGGTCTGCGCCTGCTCAGCCGCTCTGGCCACCGCTTCGCGCGGTTCGACCGTCCCGCCAATAACCCCCCAGAAGCTGTTGACGCCGATGTCAACCAATTCCTTCTGAATGGGGATACCCGGGAAAGGCACCTCGGTTTCCAGGACCATCAGCAGCCGGTCAAAGGCGGGGTTGACTTTACGGTAGTCCGGGTTTTGGTTGAACTTGCGCACCGGCGAAGGCCGCCCCTGCATGAACATGAAATACCCCGTACCCCTGGCATCGGTGGTGAGGAACTTGACGAAGAGCCAAGCAGCCTCCTCTTTCTCCCTGGGCAATCCCTTGGGGATCACATATCCCCATCCGTAGGACATACCGGACACTCCGGTCGATCTGGCCTTGGGGTTCTTCTCGTTGTACGGCATCAGGCCGATTCCAAACCAATCCAGACGGCGTTTGGTCTGCTTCGCTTGTTCAAGCACCACATTCATCAT
>JBLNBY010000180.1:0-5443 GCA_050260295.1 Bacteroidota bacterium | reverse complement strand
CGGAGGGCCGGCACTGCCTGGCACAGGGTCGCTGCGTCTGCCGGTCCGACGCAGCCAAACTCGCTGCAGAACCCGCTCGCATCCCGCCCGTAGTCCTTTTCGTAGTCTACCCCCGGATACCAGGTGTGCGTGTCGCCCTGCCAGGGGTAGTCGGGCTCGACTCCCGGTTGCGACATGGGTGAGGACGGTAGATAGGGCCGGCTGGGATCGAAGCGGGCACACACTCCGGCCAGGATTTCTTCAAACAACCGCTGACCCGGATACTGGCGGACGTCCGCCACAGATGAGCCGGGCGAATGGGACGAGCCAGACAAGCTGGACATGCCGGATGAACCCTGCAAACCAAGTGCAACAGTTACCTCCGGGTCGATTTGCCCGCCCCACCTCCAGTGCCCCCAGGCCATGGTCGCGATCTCATTGTTGCCTGCCCAGACGACGATGCACGGATGGTGGCGCAGACGCCGGACGACGTCCTCGGCCTCCGCTTCCACCTCCGCCCTGAACTCAGCATCAAAGTCCGGGTAGTAACCACAGGCAAACATGAATTCCTGCCAGACCATAATGCCGAATTCATCACAGAGATCGTAAAAGAGGGGGTGTTCGTAAATGCCGCCGCCCCACACTCGCAACATGTTACAGCCGGCATCCACCGCTCGCTCGAGCAAGAACCGGTGCTTCTCTGCCGTCACCCGGGCCGGCAGGCAATCGGCCGGTACCCAGTTGCCTCCCTGGGCAAAGACCGGGACGCCATTGACAAAGAATGTGAACGTGGTCGCCTCGCCCGGCGGGAGGCCCTTGATCTCCGCGTCCGTGTCGGGCGTCACCATGGGCCGGGGCGTCTGCCGCAGGTCGACGCGGCGGAAACCATGACGGAGCCGCAACTCATCCAGGAGCATGGCCGTGGCCGGCTCGTTACCGTCCCTGCCCTCACCGGCGTCTGCCGGCACGCTCACGCTCAACTTCAGTTCATACAGGAAGGGAGTACCAAGCGGCCGCGGCCACCAGGGCCAAACTTCGGGTAGCTCCATGCGTATGGTAACCCGGTTGCGACCGGGAAAGAGCCGGCGGTGGAAAACGTCCGTATAGCCTCGCTCGGTCGGCCTCGTCAAGGGAGTCCAGCTTGCGGTCACCACGACATCGGTAAACTTCGGCAGAGCGCAGTCCACTTCGGCCTCGACATACACGGTCGCGGGTGCAGGCCGGTCGGCGGGCAGCGGTTCAGGCGGTAATGTCTCGTGCACGCGAACGTTGCGCAACACGATTGCTCCCGGTAGTTCCAACCGGACGGGCCTCCAGATCCCGCAGCTGACGAGGCGCGGGCTCCAATCCCAGCCGAACCCGAACTGCGCTTTGCGCAACCACAGTCGCCGCAGGTCGTCTTGGTTCCAGGAACGGGCGAGCCGCCTTAGGGGTTTATCCTGAACGTGTGCCAAGCCGACACCCACCCGCACTACCAGCGTGTTCTCACCCGGCTTCAGTTCATCCGAGACGGCAAGACGGAATGTGCGGAACATATTGTTAGTGCGGCCTACCGGGCACCCGTTTAGCCAGATGCGGGCCTCAGTGTCCAGTCCTTCGAAAACGAGTTCTGCACCGGTGGCCCGAGCGGCGTCCACCTGCGCTTGAGTGAGATTATAGGAGCATAAGTACCACCATTCTTCCTGCTCCACCCACTCCAGAGCGGCGAAATTGCGCCCTTCCATTGGCTCCGGAATGATGCCGGCTCGCAACAGATCGAGATGAACATCACCCGGTACCCGGGCCGCGATCCATTTCTCCCGGGTCTCCTGCCAACTCCCACTACCGCCAGCCGCATCTTCTGCCCCGGCTGCATCAGCAAACCCCGTCCACCGCCGTTCCTGGACGCGTTGTACCGTCCAGGCGGGCAAGCCAATCGTCTCGCCCCGCCCCGGTCGGCAGTGCGTCACCCACCACTCGGCGGCCGGGCTTTCCCCTCCCGCGGGTACGTCATCATTGCACAAATCCACAACCTGGCGCATTGACGTCTCCCCTGCTCGAGTTCCGGCTTGTCCTGTTGCGCAATTTCTGCTGCTGTGTTTCGCCACTCTTGCTAGATCTCCTTCTTTGTTGAACGCGATTTTCCGAGAAAATTTTTGCGCAAAGAGAAACCCTGGCCTCACTGGTGGGCTGGTGGGAGCGCGGGCCAAGATCGCCGAAGCGCTGGTACAAGGTAAAGCGAGCGGTGTTCGTGGACGCGATCTGCAATGCGGGCGCTGCGGCAGCCGGAGTCTCTTTCGTACGGATGCTGGTAGGTAGTCACCGTCCAGGGCCGGGAGCGCTCTCTCCGTCTCCGATCCAACCACGCTATGGCTGGATCGGCAGCAGTAAATCGTCGTATTCCTCCAGTTTCACGAACCGGAAGCCCTTGCTTCTCAACTCAGGCACGGCGGCCATGATCCCCTCGGCCGTCTCGGATTCGGGATGGTTCATATGGGCGATGATGATGGAGCCTGGACGTGAACTGAGAAACGCCCGTCTTACTTGTTCGCGGTTAAAGGTAGCGCCGGCATCCCCCAACACGTCAAAGCCGATCACTTTTTCGCCCAGATCGTTCACTATCTTGACGGCAACCTCGTCGTAATAGGCAGTTCCTGAACGGAAATAGCGGGGCTTGCTGCCAGTAAGGCTTTCAATCTTGCGTTCGTTGAGCAAGACCTCGTCGATAACTTCCCCAACGTCGGCAGTGCCCTTGATCCCGTATACCGATCTACCGGTCACGGACAGGGGCTTGTGGAGCGCACCATGATTGGCAATCGTGAAGAGGGGATTACGAGCCAGCTCCATGAAGGTCTCATGATTGGCATCGATCCAACGGGCGTTGATGAAGAGGGTGGCCGGTATATCCTCGCGGATCAGATAGTCGATCAGCTCTTTGTCGAATCCGTTACTGAGCCCGCCCCCGCCACAGGCGTCAAGGGTGAGGGCCACTACCTTTTCCGTCGTGTCGATCTTGGTAATAACCCCTGGAACCCGTTCGCCCCATTTTTGGGGAGCACGGTCGCCGTACTCTGCTATCAGTGCCTCCTTTATTTGATCGATCCAAACCGCGGCAGCAGCTTGGCTCGGGTCGTCAAAAGCAGAGATCGGCGAGGGGATGGTGGTAACAAGCCGTACGGCCCCGAGACCCGCCACGGCCACCACCAGCGTGAAAAGCGCTCTTCTTGCTGATCTGAAATTCATTGGTCGGCCTCCCTTTGCGGTCACTCTATTAGTTCACCGGTAACTCTCTCCCTCCTGGCAGCGCCCGGCATTTCCTGCCGTTTGGGTCTGGCCACTCTGCGTATCGAGGCAGAGGGCTGAGGTGGCACAGCCGCCAACCGGCACGACCGGGAGTGTATCACGAGGCGTTCAACTGGTCATAAGTGAGACTGAAGACCGTATCCGCCAGCCAGCGCCGGAAGGAGTCGTTGTGTTGGCGGACGCGGTCAGCAGCGAGGGCAGGATCGAGGCAAGGAACGCATAAGTACGCAGAAACGCTTTGGCCTTGCCCTTGAAGTCGACTTGCCCATCCTCATCCAGCTCCGCCCGGTACTCAACGGGTGTCTGATCATCCCAACCGACGGCCTGACCCGTTGGCCAAGTCTATGCTAGACTAGAATATACAGGGAACTGCCGGTGGGCTTGAGCCACCGCCAACGGCGTAAGGCAGAAGAAGATGGGATCGGGAGTGGCCGCGAAAGGAGGTTCTCCAAGATGGCTCTAGCCGCAAACGAGATCGCCTGCTCCGGCGAAAAAGTTTACACGTATGAGGACTATCGCCAGCTTCCCGAAGGGTCGCCCTATCAACTCATAGGAGGCCATTTGGTGATGACACCCTCCCCCACACCCCCCCATCAGTTTATCTCATCCCGGATTTTCAGTCTTATGATGTATTTTGAGGAGAAAGAGTTAGGCGTAGTAGCATACGCCCCCTTGGACGTTTATCTTGAGGCGACCGAGGTATTTCAGCCGGATATCGTGTTCATCAGCCGTGAACGGTTGAACATCATCGGCCCCGACAAGATCAATGGTGCTCCGGATCTGGTAGTCGAGATCTTGTCGCCTACGACGGCCTACTACGACCTCAAGAAGAAATTCCGGGTGTACGAAAAACACGGGGTTCGAGAGTACTGGATCGTTGATCCGGAAGATAACTCTATCCAGGTTTACGTCCTGCAGGATGGTAAGCTGAAGCTCCACCAAGAGGCTATCGGCGAGGGGTCGGTTCAATCCCAAGTCCTGGCGGGCTTCAGCGTGGATCTCAAGAACGTTTTTGACCAGCTAGTGGGGAAGCCATGAGCTCTATACGCTGAAACCCGGTGGCTTACAGGGAACTGCCGGTGGGCTCGAGCCACCGCTAACGGCGAGATGCAGAAAAAAGTAATCGGGAGTGGCCGCGAAAGGAGGTTCCCCAGGATGGCTCTAGCCGCAAACGAGATCGCCTGCTCCGGTGAAAAAGTTTACACGTATGAGGACTATCGCCAGCTTCCCGAAGGGTCGCCCTATCAACTCATAGGAGGCCGTTTGGTGATGACACCCTCCCCCACGCCCCGCCATCAACTTGTCTCGCTTGAGCTGGAGTTGCAGATTGCGACGTACGTTCGGGAGAAAAAGATGGGCGCAGTAGCGCACGCCCCCTTGGATGTTTATCTTGAGGCGACCGAGGTATTTCAGCCGGATATCGTGTTCATCAGCCGTGAACGGTTGAACATCATTGGCCCCGACAAGATCAATGGTGCTCCGGATCTGGTAGTCGAGATCTTGTCGCCTGCGACGGCCTACTACGACCTCAAGAAGAAATTCCGGGTGTACGAAAAACACGGAGTCCGAGAGTACTGGATCGTTGATCCGGAAGATAACTCTATCCAGGTTTACGTCCTGCAGGATGGTAAGCTGAAGCTCCACCAAGAGGCTATCGGCGAAGGTAGGGTTCAGTCACAAGTTCTGGCGGGCTTCAGCGTGGATGTCAGGAACATTTTTGAACAGCTAGCGGGAAAGCTGTGAGCTCTAGGCCCAGCTGACTCTTGGTGCTCTTGGGTCTGGCAAATCAGCTCTTTGACCATGGTACGCAACCTGCGATCTCAACCACGATCTGCTTGCCATTTTACTCCATATCAGTATAACCTTGGCAGCAAGAAGATTCGTTAGGCGTGTCCAAGTATCGTAGTGAGCTACCGGCCTCAAGGAGTTGAGAACATGGAACGCATGGATAACCTAGAGTATAGGGAGATCACCCATAGTCTCAGGGATCAGATCATTGCAGACAAGTCGTGGGGCAATGCAGGTGAACATATCCGTCTTGGGCCAGAATGCTTCTCGATAGGTGCCTTCGTTGGTGAGGATCTCGTAGGGTTCATATCGGCATTTCGGAGACCATTGCCGCCGCCACTGGCGGACTTATCGGAAGCTTTCATCAACATTATCGTTGTACGGCCGAGCTATC
>JBLNBY010000179.1:0-3585 GCA_050260295.1 Bacteroidota bacterium | reverse complement strand
CGGAGCCGGAGGGAGTCATCGGTGAGGCACCGGAGCATGTTTACCTGGTGGAGAAAGAGGAAGACCTCGACGGTCTTCCAGCCGAGACGAAGGAACGGCTGGAGGCCGCGCCGGTGGCGGTAACCACGCAGACTACGTTGAGCCAGTGGGATACGATCCGCATCATCGCGGCCATACGGCAGCGTTACCCCGATGCCGAAATCCATAACGAGATTTGCCGGGCTACCCAGACGCGGCAGGAGGCGGCGGTGGAGGCGGCTCGCGAGGTTGAACTGGTGCTGGTGGTCGGCGATCAGTGCAGCAACAATTCCAACCGCCTGGTGCAGGTGGTACGCGAAATAGCCGGCAAACCGGCGTACCTCATCGATGGTGTAGATGATATCCGGCCCGAATGGCTGCAGGGAGTCAAGCGGGTGGCAGTGACTGCCGGTTCCTCGACACCCAGCCAGATTACCCGCGCCGTGATCGAACACCTGCGACGGTGGGAATCCTGAAAACCGGACAAAAGCTGGAAGGTGGACAAGATCTCAAGTCTGCGGGAAGCGGCGGTGGAAGCAGTGAAAGCGGTGGGTGGGTCGGAGGCTGGTGAATGGGTGAACAAAGCAGTCTACCTGGCCGGGATACTGGTGGGCCGCGCTACGACCCCCTGGCGTGAACAGGGTGAGTTGCGCCTCAAGGCGCGCGTCGCCAGGTTCAACCGTCTGCTGGCGACCGTCATGGCCGCCAGCGGGTGCAGGAAGGATGAGCCGACGACGGTCCCGGTGGTATCAGAGGCGCATTCTCGGATGACGGCCAATGATCCTGCTGAATTGACGGCAAATGTCCCGGCAGCGCCCGACCCCACTGTGGCCCTGGGGCTGCTGGAAGCACGGCGATTCGGCGGATTGATTTGTTTGCCGGGTCAACCCTTGTTGCCCCGGATTTTGATCGAAGAGTTTCTTGGCCCTGCCATTGCCGAGTTGACCGGGGGCTGGCCGGAGAAAGTCGGTATCTGCCTGGCGTTGGGCATTGGCGAATCGGCTGTGGTAGCTGCGGAGAGAGCATGGTCGCTTCTCGCCGACGGGGACGTAGAGCCTGGAATCAGGGTAAATAGCGGTCGGGCGGAGCTCGATCGGAGTCTCTGGTCCCTCTGGGCTCTAACGGAAGCGGTCACCTCCTCCTGGACAGGGCGGCAGCGCAAGCTCTTTCAGATCTACAGAGAGTATGGTCCTCAGGTCTCGAGGGTGGCGGAGATCAGCGGTATGAGCCCTTCCGCCGTCAGCCACATGTTGCGGCGCATGCATGTCCATGAAGTGGAAGAAGGCCGACGGGCGTTCCTCGTTGTTCTGCAGGAGTCGCTTCTGCGAGACTAGAGCAGGCGGCATCAGCTGCGCACGTGGCCGTTGTGGCCCCTGCGGCGGCCGTCACCAGTTCACCAGCGACTTTACTATCATCGCCGCATTCCCGTTTGATCGGCCAGTGTTAGGGAGGGGAGACTCACCATATGTGGAATACTAGTATGATAGATCAATCTGTCAGGTAAGGAGGGGTTATCCATGCCGAGAGTCGGGTTGCACAGGTCCATGCTGGTGGTGTTCATGTTGGCTCTGGTCCTCGGTTTCGTCGTTGCCGGAGTTGCCCCGGCTAGCCACGCGGCGGGACGTGTGGAGCAACTGGTGCGGGCTGATGGAAAGACGTTGATCATTACGGCCCGCAATCAGTTGCAGGCCCAGGCCATCGAGGGATACTACCATCTCATGCTGGTGTACACCCCCGACTTCAATCGACCGATCAACGTTCTTGGCAGTCCCACCACCGTGATTGCCGTCTCGGGCGGCAAAGTGATCGCCAACCAAAAGGTCCCCTCCGGTGGGAACGTGAGCCTGGCTATCCCGGCTGACGGATTCCTGGTCGTGGGGATCGGGCGCGGTTCGGTCTTCCTGGATGCAGTCAAGGTCGGCGATGAGGTCAAGATCATCGAGAAGGATGCGGTTACCCCGGATCCCCAACCGGCGATGGTACTGGCCGAAAACGGAGAGAGCTACCCGATCACTGCCTGGAATACCGGTCGTGGTCCGGGTGAACTGATTGTCTACACTCCGGACTGGGGCAACAGCACCTATACGAACTTCTGGGGGGCAGAGGCGCTGGTGCAAAACGGTGAAGTCATCTACGTGCGCCAGATCAAGGAAGACCCGGCGCTCGACCTTCCCGACGATGGCCTCGTCATCTCCGGGCATGATGCGGCCGGGTATTGGATCCTGGCCAACCTGCTCCCTGGAACCAAGGTGAGCTTTGAGTAACATCTGAATGAGCCGGGCAAGCCCGGCGTGAACCGCCTAACGGGTAGCAGGCCATGGAGAAGGTTACGGGCCGGTCTCCCGGTTGGAGGCGGCCCGTAACCTTGTTCGGGTGTCTCTTCAGCCCTCAATCATTGGTGGTTGCTGCCTCCTGAGCTGCCTTGACTGCCACTCCGGCTGGGGCAGCAGTGAACCCTTCCTCCCGCAGGACATCTTCGAGGGCAGTCAGGGCCGTGAGCAGGGCAGTTTCGTCAATCGCACCCATGTGGGCAAAGCGCCAGATCTTGCCCTTCAATTGCCCCTGACCGCCAGCAGCTACGACCTTCTTGTCGTCCCGCAGCCGGGCGAGAACTCTGCTGCCATCAACTCCGGCAGGTACCCGCACTGCCGTGACGGTGGGGGAGGCGATGCTCTCCTCTTCCACCAGCAGTTCCAGCCCCAGGGATCGGAGTCCAGCCCGCACCATCGCCGCCCGCCGCCGGTGGCTGGCATAGGTGGCCTCGAGTCCGGTTGCCGCAATCCGCTCGAGACCCGCCTGCAGGGCAAACCATAGGCTGACCGCAGGCGTGTAGGGGGTCTCACCCCGTTCACCAAACTTACGGGCGGCCCGGTAGTCCCAGTAGTAACGGGGCAGGCGTGCTTTCTCCACTGCGGGCCACGCCGCCTGGGAAATGGCTACCAGGCCCAGACCCGGCGGGCACATCAGTGCCTTCTGCGACGCGGTGACAACCACGTCCACGCCCCAGGTGTCCATCTGCATCGGGATTCCGCCAAAGGCACTGACGGCATCGACCACGAGCAGCAGACCGAACTCCTTGACCACCGGACCGAGAGTAGCCAGGTCGAGGGTCACTCCCGTCGAAGTTTCGTTCTGGGTGAGAATGACGCCGGCAATGCCCGCGGGGTCGTGGCTGGCCAGGTAGTTGCGCAAGAGCTCCGGAGTGATGGCCATGCCCCAGGGGACTTCGAGCTCCTCGGCCTGCAGTCCGAAAGCGCGGGCGATCTCGGCAAACCGGTGGCCGAATTCGCCCATTACACCCACTACCACCCGATCGCCCGGCGAGAAAAGGTTGACGATGGCGGATTCCATCGCACCCGTTCCGGAGGCCGGGAAGATCAGAATAGTACCGTTTTCCGTACCAAAGAGCGGACGCAGCCCAGCCTCGATCTGCCGGTAAAGGCTGGTAAACTTGGGGCCGCGGTGGTTGATCAAGGGCTTGGCCGCCGCCAGCCTGACTTCACGCGGCACCGGTGTGGGCCCGGGGATGAGTAGTAACTCGTCTTCCAACGGCACAAGGAATTCTGC
>JBLNBY010000178.1:0-2502 GCA_050260295.1 Bacteroidota bacterium | reverse complement strand
GCTCTATGAGAAACTGGGCTTCCGGGATGCCGGGATCCGCCGGGCCTACTACCGCGACAACAACGAAGACGCCATCATCATGTGGAAGGAATTATAGCACCGTAGAGATGGCATGGTAGAGCGGAAGGTTCGGATCGGCGTCGAGATCCCAGCCGTCGGTCTGCCCCCGGGCGAGGCGGTAGCGACCGGCAGCCGCGATCATCGCGGCGTTGTCGGTACAGAGAGACGACGGTGGGGTATACAATTCCACTCCCTGCTTGCGGCAGGCGGCGGCGAGTTCGTCCCGGAGCTTGCGGTTGGCTGCCACACCTCCGGCAAGGAGCAGCCGGTCGACCCCCGTCGACTCCACGGCCTTCATGGCCTTGGCGACACAGACGTCTACTACCGCCTGTTGAAAGCTGGCGGCAAAATCCTCGGGCGTGGGCTTCTCCGCTGACTGCAGCACGTTTAGCCCGGCGGTCTTGAGCCCGCTGAAGCTGAAGTCGAGCCCTCCCTCTGCCCCCATCATTGCTCGGGGCAAGGGCACTGCGTGCGGGTTACCCGTCTCCGCCAGCTTCTCGAGCGCCGGACCGCCGGGGTAAGGAAGTCCGAGAACCCGGGCTATTTTGTCGAAGGCTTCACCGGCCGCATCGTCGCGGGTGCGGCCCAGCAGGCGAAACTCTCCATGAGCTTCCAGAAGTACCAACTCCGTATGGCCGCCCGAGACGATCAGACAGACCACCGGCGGGCGCAGTTCCCGCTGGGCAAGGAAGTTGGCGTACACGTGCCCGGCCAGGTGGTGGACCCCCACCAGCGGCAGATCGGCGGCAAAGGCGATGGCCTTGGCGGCGGCCAGACCCACGAGCAGCGCACCAATCAGGCCCGGTCCGTTGGTCACAGCAACACCGGCCAGCTCATGCAGGGAAACTTGGGCCTGGGCCAGCGCCTGGTCGATGACGGGCAAAACCAACTCCAAATGATGACGGCTGGCAATCTCCGGCACTACCCCGCCGTAGAGGCGGTGGATTGGTACTTGCGAGGAGACCACGTTCGAACGGATACCTCCTGCATCCACCACCGCGGCCGCGGTCTCATCGCAAGAAGTCTCGATTCCAAGTACCGGTCCCAGCGTTCGGACCCTGGCGTCTACATCGGCGTCCTTTGTACCCAAGTTTGAAAACCTTCCCTTTCTGGCGGAACGAGGATAGTATAGCCATAGGGGCACAGCTTAACAAGAAAGGGGGCTAAGCCCATGCAGATTTATGTCGATACGGCCAATGTCAACGAGATCCGGGAGGCCGCCTCCTGGGGCGTGCTCTCTGGGGTTACGACCAACCCATCCCTTGTAGCCAAGGAGGGGCGCAGCTTCCGCCAGGTCATCGAAGAGGTCGCCCAGATCGTCTCCGGCCCGATCAGTGCCGAGGTGGTCAGCACCGACGCCGAGGGCATGGTGCGAGAGGGCGTTGAATACGCGTCCTGGTCGCCCAATGTCGTAATCAAGGTGCCGCTCACCGCTGAAGGTTTGAAGGCCACACACCGTCTGGCCGGGAAGGGAATCCGGACCAACGTGACTCTGGTATTCAGTGCGCCGCAAGGACTGCTCGCCGCCCGGGCGGGCGCAACGTACGTCAGCCCCTTCATTGGAAGGATCGATGACGTCGGCATGGACGGAATGGCCGTCGTGCGAGAATTGTCACAGATCTTCAAGCTGCACGGGATCTCCACCCAGATCATCGCGGCCAGCATCCGCCACCCCCGGCATGTGGTGGACGCCGCTCTCGCCGGTGCTCATATCGCCACCATTCCTTTCAAAGTTCTTGGAGAGATGCTGCGCCACCCGCTTACCGACGTGGGGCTGGAGCGCTTCTTGAGTGACTGGCAGAAGGTTGCATCGCTGAATAAGTAGCCGTTTCATTCGCTGGTCGTTCCAGCGGCTGGGGGCTGCGGGTTTGAGAGGCGCTGCTGCCCGCAGCCTCCAAAAAGCGAACAAATCCAACAAGCTTACGAGCTTTACTCAGTACGCGAGGAGGGTTTTCGTTGAGCCAGGGGTTGGGCCAGCTTGCCGTCAAGGAGTCATGGCCGCGTTATTTCCGCCTGGGTGTAGTGCACTTCATGCTCTATCCGCAAACCTCCGCCGGCGAGGGACCGGTACTGGAGAGTCTCACCGAGCTTGCCCGTGATGCCGATCTGGAAGCCATGGAGATCACCCACATAGCTGACGCAGGGGTCCGCCGCCAGGTGAGAAGCCTGATCGATGGGGCCGGGTGGACAGTAGCGTTCGGTTCACAACCGGTCTTTCTACGTCGCAAGCTGGATCTCAATGCGCCGGACGGGGCGGCCCGGGCCGAGGCCGTAGCTGCTGCTCGGGAGTGTGTGGACGAGGCGGCCTACCTGGGGGCGAAGTCGATTGCCTTTCTCAGCGGCCCTGACCCGGTCGTCGCGATGGGAGCGGCGGCAAAAAAGAGCGATCCGTCGCGGGCCGGAGCACTCGGGGCCGACGCCCGCCAGCGCCTGGTTGATTCT
>JBLNBY010000177.1:0-4445 GCA_050260295.1 Bacteroidota bacterium | reverse complement strand
ACCCGTATGCAACGGGCCAGGCCACCCGGTACGGCCACCTCCTGCGATGATAGGAGCGGCACCTCCTGCAAGCCGGCCAACCGCCCACCCTCGGCAGGAAAGGCGGCGTTCAGATCAGGAGTACTGGTATAGAAACCCGCCACGATGTCACCTGACGATAGGTTGTTGGAAGTGAGCAGTGCTTGCGTCAGCTCAGCCGCCGCTGCCAGAATCGCCTGCCGGGTGTTTTCACCCGCCGTAATTGCCCCGCGTAACGCCCACAACGCTACCACCTCTTCTTATTTCTGCGACGACTTCTCCGGTGGCCGGCCGGATACTGCCACCCGGTGGCCGAGACCGACGGCAACATCGTCCAGATGGACGAGACCGACACTGGCCACCACGGCCACGACCAGGTGATCACCCTGGCGGCAGATGGCGGCCTTGCCACCCACGTTGAGGCCAAACGCTTTCTGGCCGAGCTGGCTCATGGCCTCGTGGGCCGCCCCGGCCACTGCTCCTAGCTCCCCATGTGTCTCGCTGACGACGCCCTCGCGGCGGGCGGCCACGATCGCCCGTTCGATGACCCGGGGGACCTGGATTTCAAAGGGTCCGCCGAAGTCTACCGCTGCGGCCGCCACTCCCAGCTTTTGCCATCTTGCCTGGCAGTCAGCCTCTTCGTCATGGTCCCGGGTGAAGGCCATCTCGAGAGCGGCTCGGGCCACCAGGCTGCTCGCCGTCTGGTTCACAGTGCTTACCCCTCACTTCGTATTGATTCACTTCGGGGAGATGCGATGGATGGGGATCGAAGGCAAAAAAACACCCCCGCCTGGGGGAATGAAAGAAAAGCCCCCTGCCTACCGTCCTGCCATCCTACCTGCTTGGGCTGCCACCGTCTGCCGTCTGGCTGTAGTTTTAATGAAGTTTATACCCCGGATGGCTTCGTCTGTAAAGATGTTTTCGCAGTAAGTCCTGCCTCATGGCGCAGGGCGGCAACCTCCGCCCCCGTCAGCGGGCGCAGCGCCCCGCTGGGGAGCTTGCCCAGCCGCAACGACCCTTCTGCCACCCGCACCAGGCGGACTACCTGATGGCCCACCGCCGCACACATCCGCCTGACCTGGCGGTTTCGCCCCTCACGGATCGAAATCAGAAACTCCCGCTCGCCCAGGCGCCGGACTCTGGCCGGCAGGGTCGGTCCATCCTCCAGCATCACCCCGGTGCGCAAACTCTCCAACTCCACATCGCCAATGGGACGTTGCACCGTAACTCGATAAGTTTTCAGAACCGCGTAGCGCGGGTGGGACAGACGGAGAGCCAACTCACCATCGTTGGTCAAAAGCAGCAGACCTTCCGAGTCCCTGTCGAGACGTCCAACAGGAAAGACGCGAGGGAGGGTCGCGGGTAGCAGATCCCGCACTGTCGGCCGTCCTCGCTCGTCCCGCAGGGTCGTCAGGACGTTCCGGGGCTTGTTGAGGACGTAGTAAACCATTTCCGGGGGCGGCGGCAGCCCGTGGCCATCGACCTCCACCTTGTCGCGGCGGGGATCGACGGCTACCCCCACTTCAGTGATTACCTGACCATTGACACGCACCTTCCCGGCCCGTATCAACTCCTCGCCGCGCCGCCGTGAACATACCCCACGCATGGCAAGCAGCTTATGCAAACGTACTCGCTCTTCCACCGAAAGGCTCCTTTTCCCGCTTTGGGGGCATTATACAGCCAGATACAGCCAAAACACATACGGGAGGTGGGAATCCTGTCACTGGCCTTGCTGCGCGCCGTACTGGTCGTCCTGGGCGTCGCCGCAACTGGTTCACTCCTATTACTCTCCCTTCTCCTGCTCTTCTTTCTTCTTTTTCCCCTACGGTTCGGCTTCCGGCTGCGCTGGGACACCGAAAGCGAGGTAATCTCCTGGAAGTTGCGCCTGTGGATCCCGTTCACCGGCTACGCCAGCTACGGTCACCGCCATAAAGTGGCTGACCTTCTGGCCGGCGAGGGAACGCAACCTGAACCGGTCATGTCACCCAATCCGCGCCGCAAGCATCGTATCCGGCGTTGGATGTATGCGACGCTGCGCCGGCTCGCCCGTCGAGCGGCCGGACTCGGACCGGTGCGTCGTGGTCGAGGCACAGGATCGCCAGTCCATGGCCACTCTCTCTCGAAAGGATGGGAGGTGGTGGACACTGTTTTGCAGGCCTTCTGCCGCCTGCATCTCCGGGTCCGGTTCGGAACGGGCGACGCGGCCGCCACCGCCCTGCTCTACGGGACATCCTGGGCCGTGTTGGTGCAGTTACCGCTAAACTGGGAGAAGCCTGGGCGGCAGCCAGCACGGCCTGCGGTGGAATTGATCCCGGATTTTGCTGCCCTCCGAGGAATCCTGGCTGTGCGTTGTATAGGAGCAGTACGGCTGGGTCAGATTATCCTTGCGCTCACACGATACTGGGTCAAATCCCGCCGTCGCGTCCGTCTCAACCGCCGCCGGATCGCCGGCAGAATCGACCGACACGCGGCGGGTCATCGGGGGGAAACGAGCCATGGCTGAACCGCATCCCATCGAAGGGCTGCTGGCAACCGCAATGGAAAGCATCCGGAGCATGGTGGACGTCAATACTATCCTGGGTGAACCGGTCGAAACGCCCAATGGCACTGTCATACTGCCCATCTCCCGCGTCTCTTTCGGTTTTGCCGCCGGAGGTCGCGAGTTCGCGCCGGGGCAGGGTGAAAGGCAGGGGGACACCGGTTTCGCGGGTCAGGGCGGGCAAGGTCAGGCCGATTATGACCAGCAGGACAATCAACAGGAGTACGAGCAGGATTATCAGCAGGAGTACCAGGGGACTACTAAGGGCAGCCGTCAAGCTCGCCGTACCGATTTCCCCTTTGCCGGGGGAAGCGGCGCCGGTATCAGCCTCTCACCCGTCGGATTTCTAGTCGTACAGCGTGATGAAGTACGGTTGGTATCGGTTCACGACCGCAATGCTCTTTACGATCGGCTGATCGACCTGATCCCCAGGCTGATGGAGTGGGCCGGCGGCCGCCGGCAGCAGGCGGCCCCGGCAACGGCAACCAACGGAATGGGGATAACAGCCCAGGGAGTCGCACCGGCCGGAGTCACTGGTGAAGGAATGCCAGCTGGCACGGGAGTCACCCCGCCCGGGGCTACCGCCGCCCAGGTTGCTGCCCAGGTCAACCGGACGACTGCCAATGGCAACTACGTCCCGGCGGGAACGGGCATGATCTCACCGCTTGACTGATTCCTGGACCTGAGACCCCGTTTCGTCCGCTTCTTCCGCGGCCTTGATCGGGGGGAGGTCCGCCAGGCTACGGAGACCAAACTCCAGCAGGAAGCGGCGAGTCGTCCGGTAGAGGATCGGGTGTCCGATGGTATCCGCCCGCCCGGCTTCTTCGATGAGCCCGCGCTCGAGCAACGAGTTGATGGCGCTTTCCGACCGGACTCCACGGATCTGGTCGATCTCCGGGCGGGAGATCGGCTGCCGGTAGGCGATGATGGCCAGGGTTTCCAGAGCTGCCCGGCTCAGCCCGCTGCGGTCCGGGATGACGTGCACCTTGGCTACCAGCTCACGGTATTGGGGTGCTGTCGTAAGGCGGTAGCCGCCGGCCACTTCCTGCAATTCGACCCCGTGCGGCCGAGCCGCCCGGTCCTCCCACCACTGCTCGAGTTCCGCCTGAACCGCCTCTGCGGGGACGTCCAGGATATAGGCGAGTCTTTCCAGGGAAAGCGGTTGGTCGGTGGCGAAAAGCAAGGCTTCCAGTGCCCCCCAGTCGACACGAAACGGAGGCAGCGGCTGCTGACGGGCAGTCTGGCCCGGCTGCCGCTCGGCATCCTTGTCCACCACGTCAGCTCACCTCTTCTTCGGCATGCTTTTCTTTGTTACCGGTTTGCCGGCCGGCCCAAACCAGACGTATGGGCCTGCCCGGGGCATCCTGCACCCCCACCACCCTGCCCCGCCGGACGAGCTCGAGAAAGGCCAAAAAGGCCGCCACCTGCTGAGGCTTCTCGAGCCGCCGTGCCCACTCCTGCAGGATGGCCTCCCGACGTTCTCGCAGCCAGCGAACGAGCTGGGGCAAGAGCAACCGCCAGGTGGGCTCGCTCCGGTAGGCAGGCAACTTGGGAGGCGCAAGGCGGGCGACTACCCGCTGCCAGGCAGCAACGAGTTCAGAAATATGCAAACGTCCTACCGGCCGGACATAATCGCGGCGAACCGGGGTCTGCTCGACCCCTCCCCGCGGAAAGCGGAGCAAGGCCTGTTCACGATAGGCACTGAGTGCATCCACCGCCGCCTGGACGGCCCGGGCCCCCTCTACCCAGCGCCGCCAAGCAGCCGGATCAAACCCTGATTCGTAATCGTCGCTTTCCTCACCGGGCCCGTCCCGGCTCAGCGCATCAGCATCAGACTGCCCCTCAGCCCCGGCCGCATCCGCTTCTCCATCGGCTCCCGGCCGGCCAA
>JBLNBY010000176.1:0-5383 GCA_050260295.1 Bacteroidota bacterium | reverse complement strand
CAAGAGAAACAAGAGTTGATGCGTGCCCTGGGAGCCGAGATCGTGCATACACCGACGGCCGCGGGAATGGCCGGGGCGATCCGCCGCGCGCAGGAGCTGGCGGCGGCGATTCCGGGGGCGGTCGTCCTGCAACAGTTCAGCAACCCGGCCAATCCTCTCGCCCATTTCAAGACAACCGGGCCGGAGCTCTACGAGCAACTCGACGGCAGAATTGATGTCTTCGTGGCCGGAGTAGGCAGTGGCGGGACGTTCACCGGATGCGCCCGTTACTTGAAAGGCCGGCTTCCGCACCTGAAGGCTGTTGCCGTGGAACCGCAGGGGTCGATACTGCGAGGTGGCGTACCGGGGTCGCACGAGACCGAGGGGATAGGCGTCGAGTTCATCCCGGATACGCTGGACACGAGCTTGATCGACGAGGTCGTGACCGTGCCCGATGCCGAGGCTTTTCGCATGGTACGGGAGCTCGCGTGCCGGTGCGGGCTGCTGGTGGGGAGTTCGTCGGGAGCGGCATTCTGGGCAGCTTTGCTGGTTGCGGAGCACTCTTCACCGCCGGCCCGTATCGCGGTCGTCTTTCCGGATTCCAGTGAACGGTATCTGAGCAAGGCAATCTACCGCAAGTTCGTTGCGGACGTCGCGGACGTGGCAAGAAAGGAGCATGAGCGTGAGCCGGAACATGCAGGGCGAGAGACGTTTTGACCGCGGGGAAGTCGACCACGCGGGTGGGGTGGGTTTCGAGACCCTGGCAATCCATGGAGTTGCCGGTGTGGGGCAGGACAACCAGTTTGGTGCGGTTTCGCCTCCAATCTACCAGACCAGCACTTTCCGGCAGGATGGACCTGGCAACCACCGGGGGTACGAGTATGCCCGGACGGGGAATCCGACACGAGCGGTTCTGGAAGATCTGATCGCAGAACTCGAGGGGGGTGAGCGAGGGCTCGCGTTTGCCTCTGGCTCGGCTGCCCTGGCCACGGTGTTGATGCTTTTGCATGCCGGCGATGTGGTTTTGTGTGGCGAGGACGTGTACGGCGGTACGTACCGGTTGCTGACGCAGGTATTTGCCCGTTTCGGGATCAACCCGATCTTCGTCGATACCACGGATATCGCGCAGGTAGAAGCAACTTTCGCCCAAGCGGGAAGCGAAAGCAGGGCCATCCGAATGGTTCTGGTGGAGACGCCAAGCAACCCGCTGCTCAAAGTGTCCGATCTGCGGGCCTTAGCAGCGATCGCACACCAAAACGGGGCACTGCTCGTAGTCGACAACACTTTTCTTACACCTTATTTCCAACAGCCGTTGCGGCTGGGAGCGGACATAGTAGTTCACAGCGCTACCAAATACCTCGGCGGGCACAGTGATGTGGTAGCCGGGCTCGTAGTTGCCCGGGAGCGGGAGTGGGGGGAACGTCTGCAATTCCTGCAAAATGCGGTGGGGGCGATTCTCGGACCGCACGACGCCTGGCTGGTAGCACGGGGCATCCGGACGCTCGCGGTACGCATGGAACGGCATGCTTCCAATGCCCAGGCCGTAGCCGAGTGGCTGGTGAAACATCCGGCGGTCCGGCAGGTGTACTACCCTGGTCTGAAGTCACACCCCGGGCACGAGTTGCAAAAGCGGCAGGCCGGCGGTCACGGGGGTATGGTCAGCTTCGAGGTGAGTAGCGGGAGTGTAGCAGAGCAGGTCGTTAGCCGTACGCGGCTCTTCGTCCTGGCCGAAAGCCTGGGCGGCATCGAGAGCCTGATCTCGCTACCGGCTCGCATGACCCATGCCTCGATTCCGCCAGAAAAGCGGGCCCGTCTTGGCATCACCGACGGGCTAATCAGACTCTCTGTCGGGCTGGAGAACGTTGAGGACCTGATCAGAGATTTGGACCAGGCGATGGCGGCCGTATAAGAAATGGTTCTCTCACAACCGGGGCTGGAAAGAGGAGGGAAGTTGAGCATGGGTGGTGAGCCCGCGTCAGAAAGCTGGTGGAAGCCCAACATCCGGCGGAATAAAGGAGACTTCGCCCGCCAGTTCGAGGATTGGGCTGCGCAGTACGACGAGACGGTGTGGCAGGCCAGGGGGAAGTATGCCGATGTGTTCCAGGGTTATGGGGCGATTCTTACCCGCACGGCAGACCTGGTCGGGTTGGAACGGGGGGCGGTCGTGGCGGACGTGGGAGCGGGCACCGGGAACTTGACCCTAGAGTTACTTCGCCGCGGATATCAAGTGGAGGCCGTAGAGCCGTCCCCGGCCATGCGGGATATTATCCGGCGCAAGCTTCCCGACGTGCGTATCTGGGATGGCACGTTTCTGAACTTACCGCTTGGTGACGCGACGGCAGATGCCGTTGTGAGCAGTTACGCTTTTCATCACCTCACTGACGCCGAGAAGTTCCACGGTATCTTGGAAATGCTCCGTGTTCTCAAGCCGGACGGGCGTCTGGTTGTGACCGATATCCTGTTTCTGAGCGACGAGCTACGGCGGCAACGATATTACGAATTGGGCACACAAGGCCGGACAGATTTCGTTGCGGAATTGGAAGCCGAACCGTACACAACGGTGCTGACTCTTGACGACCTGCTAAGGCGGGCAGGACTCGTTACCCGGTGGGAGCAGCTAAGCCCCTGGGTCTGGACAGTTGTTGCGGATAGGCAACCCCACCCCGATTCCTCAGGGTCTCCTGGCTTTGGCAGCAGCTTGACCCAATCCCCAACAACCTCGTAGCTCCGTGGCTTTGGAGCGGGTGCGGCCGCCTTGAGCCAGGCTGGCAAGTTCTTAGGAAGGGGCCGAGCCCGAGCGGGCCTAATGACCTCGACTCGAGCCCGAGCCCCCTCGTCATCCCCGTCCAGCTACCGCTTTTCGGGGACGATGGCAGTACTCTTCACTGCATCATCCCCCCTTCCTCTCACGGGATTGTGGATTGGCCAACCACACCACCTTGAGTCTAGCGCACTCTCAGTTTCGGCGTATACACCAAGAACCGGTCAAGGCAAAATCGCCCCGTGGTTTGACGCCCGACATGGAGCTGATGGCATAGACTGCCCTGAAAGACCCGGGCTTGGCGGAATGGAACTCTGGCCTGAAAGGGGTTGTTAGCGGCCATGTCCGACGATGACGTGTTCGCAGGTGTGTTTACAGCCCAGGAAGCACAACAGGCTCCACCGCCACCGGCATGTCCGGGCGGGCGGATAGTGACGGTTCAGCGGGGCGACACTCTTTGGTCGCTTGCCCGGCGTTATGGTACCACGGTTGCTGCGGTAAGGACGGCCAATCCGCAGATCACCGATCCGAACCGCTTGCAGATCGGCCAGCGAATCTGCATTCCCCGGGCGGGAGCAGCGCCTCCGCCTGTTCCGCCGGGGGGGAGGACGTATGTGGTTCAGCCGGGGGATACGATGTGGAGCATTGCGCGTCGCTTCGGCGTCAGCCTGGACGCACTGATTGCCGCCAACCCGCAGATACCCAACCCCAACCGGCTGCAGCCGGGGCAGGTGGTTCGGATTCCCGGGGCAGCCCCTGCGCCACCACCGACGCCGCCTCCAACTCCAGCTCCACCCCCAACCCCGCCGCCCGGGACGACGGATGGGCTTCCGGCCGACCTTTCGACGCCGCCGAGCCCTGCCTATGACCACGCCATGATGATGGGGGAGTTGCGGGCGCTGGCTGCTCGCTATCCCTTCCTCCATCTCACCACCATCGGCAGTTCGGTGTTGGGGCGGTCGCTGGCGGCCATCCGGTTTGGCCAGGGCCCCCACCGCATCCATCTGAACGGCGCTCACCACGCGCGGGAATGGATCACCTCGCCGCTCCTGGTCCGTTTCAGCGCGGCTTTCGCCCGGGCTTACGAACGGGGTGGGCCGGTCGGCGGCATCTCGGCCCGTACGATTTTCAACAACTCGACCTTCTGGATCGTTCCGATGGTGAACCCCGACGGGGTCGAGATCGTTCAGCACGGTGTCAGGTCTGATAACCCGTTCTATCAGTTGCTTATCAGGGCCAATGGCGGCTCGACCAACTTCCGCCGCTGGAAGGCCAACATCCGGGGCGTCGACCTCAACCGCAACTATCCGGCCTACTGGGACCGGGCCCGGGCCATTGGGCCGCAGGCGCCGGCCCCGGAGGACTACGCCGGGACTGCACCGCTCTCCGAACCGGAAAGCGCGGCCATTGCCAACCTGACCCGTACGCAGAGCTTCCGCCTGGTTGCCGCCTACCACTCGTCGGGAGAGGTCATCTACTGGAATTTCCTCAACCTGGCGCCTCCGGAATCGCAGCGTATCGTACGGGAGATGGCGGCCCGGTCAGGATATACCCCGATCGGGGTATCACCCCCGGAATCGCTCTACGGCGGCTACAAAGACTGGTTCATCCTCGAGTTTCGCCGGCCGGGATTCACGGTGGAGGTCGGGCGAGGACCGTCACCGGTGCCGGTCAGCCAGTTCCCGAACATCTACTTCCAGAATATCCCGATGCTCGCCTATTTGGGGGTGGCGTTCTAGAAGCTAGTCCCTGACCAGGGGGAGAGTCATGCAGCGCGGCCCGCCCCGGCCGCGACCAAGCTCTCCCCCCTCTATCTCCACTACCTGCAGGCCGCGGCTTCGCAGAATCCGGTTCGTCACCTTGTTGCGGGTGTAGCAGAGGACCTTCCCCGGCGCGAGGGCGAGGGTATTCGTACCGTCTGACCATTGTTCACGAGCGGCGGTGATGGGGTCGTCGCCGGCGAGGACAAGCTCGACGTCGGGGAGGCCTAGAATCCAGGCCAGTCCCTGGGCGAGGTCGTCCACCCTTTCCGCCCGGGGATACCCGTCGGCGGGCGAGGGGAGCAGGCGGAAGACCATGAGTTCTTGGCGCACGCCGGGGTATAGCAGGAAGCGGTTGGTGTCGATCATGGTGAGAACCGTATCCAAATGCATGTAGGCACGCCGCCGCGGAATCTGGATGACGAGCATACCTTCGAAGGGGCCGGCGGGAAGCAGGAGACGCTGCGCTAGTCTTTCAATAGCTTCTTCCTGGGTTCTTTCGCTCAGACCGATCACGATGCCACGGCGGCTGACGACCAGCACGTCCCCGCCTTCCAGACTCCCCGGCAGTTCGTCAGGTAGCCAGCCAGCCGAGTCGTAGGAGCCGATGGAGACGGGAGGGACAGGAGGGGCGGGGGAGGCGGGAGTGGCTGGATAGGTCGGCGAGGCGTCAGCGCCCGACCTCATGCCCTGGAAGAACGGATGGTAGACGAGCAGAAAGCGAAGGAAAACTGTCTCGCGGCGGCGGGCCGGGCTGGCCATCTGCGCGATCAGCAGCTTATTACCTATCATCACGCCCTGGTCACGGGTGAAATAGAGGCTGGGGAGTGGCGGGAGGTAGAAAGGGAAGCTCTGGTTGGTCAAGTCGGAGAGCGATGGGGTG
>JBLNBY010000175.1:0-8648 GCA_050260295.1 Bacteroidota bacterium | reverse complement strand
GGCGAGCCGGCCAGAGGTCAGTTTCCCCGTGTGAACCGTCAACCCATCCGCAGGACGGTGCACCTGCCGGACCGCAAACTGTCCACCGGCACCGGTTATCGTACCCGTATCGGCCACCTGGCCACCCGACTCGGCGTAAAACGGGGTGGTATCCAGTACCACCTGGCCTTCCTCCCCGGCCTGCAGAGCGTCTACCAGCTCTCCGCCCCGGGCCAGCGCCACGACCCGACCAGCGGTGGAGACCGTCTCGTAGCCGACGAAACGGGTGGGATAGCGGCTGGCCAGGTGGGCCCAGGCGTCTTCTTCTCCCCCCAGGTAACTGGTTTCCCCTCGGGTCGCCCGCGCCCGCTCACGCTGCTTCTCCATGGCCACGTCAAAGCCTTCTTTGTCCACTGTGAAACCGGCTTCCGTAGCCATCTCCAGCGTAAGCTCGAAGGGAAAACCATAGGTGTCGTAGAGGCGGAACGCATCCTCACCTGGGAGCACTCTGCGTCCCTGGCTCTTCAGCCGCTCGAGGACTTGTTCCAAAAGCTGCGTCCCCTGGTCGAGAGTCGAACGGAACCTGGCTTCTTCCGCCCGCAGCACCTCCCGAATCCGTGACGAGTTACCGTTCACCTCGGGATATGCTGCTCCCATCACGGCGATTACCGTGCCGGCGATGGCCTCAAGGAAGGGCTGATCGATGCCAAGCCTTCTCCCATGCCGGATCGCACGCCGGATCAACCGGCGCAGTACATAGCCCCGTCCCTCGTTGCCCGGCAGAACCCCGTCGGAAACCAGGAAAGTGGCGCCGCGGATATGGTCGGTGACCACCCTCAGCGAGACATCCTTATTGGCGTCGTCACCATACCTGACACCAGCAGTCTTCGCCACCTGGTCCAGGATGGGGCGCACCAGATCGACATCGAAGATGCTATCGACCCCCTGAAGCAGGGCAGCCATACGCTCGAGCCCCATCCCCGTGTCGATACCCTTACGCTCCAGAGGAAGGTACTCCCCGGCCTCGGTCTTGAAGAACTGGATGAAGACAAGATTCCAGAATTCCAGGAAGCGATCGCACCCGCATCCGGGCTTACAATCAGCCCGGCCACAACCCTTACCGGGACCCCGGTCCAGGTAGATCTCGGAACACGGTCCGCACGGGCCAACGCCGATCTCCCAGAAGTTGTCCTCCTTGCCCAGGCGGACGATCCGCTCACCCGGAAGTCCGGCGATCCTCTGCCAGTATGCCACCGCCTCATCGTCGTCCTGGTAGACGGTGACCCAGAGGTGCTCCTTGGGCAGATCCAGGACCTCGGTCACGAACTCCCAGGCCCACGTGATGGCTTCTTCTTTAAAGTAGTCGCCAAAAGAAAAGTTGCCCAGCATTTCGAAGAAGGTAGCATGCCGGGCCGTGTAACCCACCTGGTCGATATCGGCTGTACGTAGACAGCGCTGGCAGGTCGTCAGGCGGGTATGGGGAGGTTTTGCCTTCCCCAGAAAATACGGTTTGAAAGGTACCATGCCCGCACCGGTGAAAAGCAGGGTCGGATCGTTCTCCGGAACCAGCGAGGCGCTGGGCAGCCGCAAGCAACCCTTGCTCTGGAAAAATCGAAGGTACTTTTCCCTTAATTCGTTTCCACTCAGACTCTGCATTCCTTCTCCCACCACAGCGTGCGTGCTTGCATCACAGCTGGCGGGAGTTTCCCCCCTGCATACCAGAACTAACTCTTCCTGTCTCTGTCTGAATCTTCCCCATCATATCCAAGGCAATCCAGCTTGTCAACGCGACCGGGCGGTCCACCAGGCTGCCCACCTGGCTGCCTACCTGGCTGGCCACCTGGCTGCCTACCCGACTGCCCATCGAATGGCAGGCCGGGCTGCCAAACCGGCATGGCCTCTTGCGCGGGCGGCAGCAGCCAGTAGTCGAGCAGTATGCGTCCAATCGCCGTAGCCGGAACCGCCAGCAGCATGCCGGTCAGCCCCAGCACCCTCTCTCCCACCAGGATAGCCCCCAGTACGGCCAGCGGATGCAGGCCGGTAAGGTTCCCCATCACCCGGGGAACGAGCCAGACGCTCTCCAGCTGGTGGATGACGAGGAAAGTCAGGACGACCCACAGCGGTGTCAAGGTGGAGACGGAAAAGCCGGCCGCCACCGCCGGGATGGCAGCAATCAACGGACCAAAGTAGGGGATGACATCCAAAAGGCCGGCGAGGATGCCAACGAGCAGCGGATAGGGGATGTGCAAGAGCGACATGGCAACGGCCGTGACCCCCCCCACCACCACCGAGACGACCAGCTGCCCGCGGACGAAGCCTGCCAGCATATTGCCGATCTCCCGCGACAGGACCGCCACGTGCACCCGCCAACCCGGCGTCAGCCGCCGCAGCACGCCCGTCCGGAGTCTGTCCCCGTCCAGCAAGAGGTAATAGGCGATGAACGGGGCAAAGAGCAGGGTGTAAGCGATCGTGAGGAGGTTGCTGCCGGCATCTACCGCCCGGTGAACCAGTTCCTTCGACCAGCGCTGCATCTCGGCGTTCACCAGGCCGGCCAGTCCCCACCACCCGCCCGGGAGCACCCTCTCGGTCAAGCCCGTCAGCAATCCTGCCGGGGTACCATGCAACGGCACCTGTTGAACTACCCGGCCAAACTCCCGGCCCACAGCCGGAAGCACCAGCATCCCCGCCAGCACCGCCCCCGTCAACAGAGCCAGCAGCACCACCGCCGCAGCGATCGACCGAGCGAGCCCACCCCTGTGCAGCTGGTCTACGAGAGGTTGCACGAGATAGCTGATTAGCAGGGCCAGAAGGAAGGGCATGAGCAGCGCCCGGAGGTAAAAAAGGAGGGCGAGGCCGAGCAACAGCAGTGCTGCGGCCGCACCCCAGCGCGGAATGACGCGCCTGATCATGGGAAGAATTCCATCCCGCCGCGCGTCTTCTTATCCTCTACGAACGCCTGGAACGGCAAGGCGCGCCAGCACCCGGCGCGGCCCCTGGACGGCAGCGGCCGGAGTGGCCGGGGCCACCGGAGCTTGCTCCACCTTCACCACCTCAGCTCCCCCCCGCAAATAACGGGAGGCAACCACCATACCCAGCACTACCCCCATCAGTACCCCTTGCCAGAAACGATTGAACATCGCCGCGACCTCCCGGTCGCTAGTATGCCCGGAGCTTTCTTTATTTAGATCTAGCCTGCACCCAGACCTGGCACACGGGTCAGGCTCAAGCCCATGCCCCTACCGTCTGGCGGACGGTCCCACCGCTTCTGCCTCCTGACTCGCCCGCTCCCGCGCGCAAGTGGCGATCACGCCCCCACCGACCACGACGTCATAACGATCCGCCCCGGCCCCGTCGTCATCCTTCTCGTACCAGACCACCGACTGTCCGGGTGTGACCGCCCACTGCGGGCTGGCAAAGCGGGTCCAAACCAGCGCCGGATCGGTCGGATGGGGAATGATCTCAGCACCTGCCTGCGGCACCCGGTAGCGGATCTTCGCCTCCACCTTCAACCCGGCCGCGGGCACGGCCGTGCGGGAGACCAGGTTGACCTCGGTAGCCAGCAACTTTTCACGCAGGCCTTCTTCCCGGCCACCCACCACCAGGCGGTTGGCTTCCGCATCGACTTCCAAAACGTAGTACGGTTGGGACCCGCTCAGGCCCAGCCCATGCCGCTGCCCGACCGTATAGAAGGCGACCCCCTTGTGCGTGCCGAGCACCCGCCCCTCCCGGTCTACAATCGGCCCAGGGTTTTCCTGCAACCCCGTGTACTCCCGCAGGAAGCGGCGGTAGTCGTTGTCCGGCACGAAGCAGATCTCCTGGCTCTCGGGCTTGCGGGCCGTCACCAGCCCCAGGCGGGTAGCGATGGCCCGCGTAACCGCCTTGTCCAGAACTCCGAGCGGTGTCAGCGTGTGCGCCAGCTGATCCTGCGCTAGCTGGTAGAGGGCATAGCTCTGGTCCTTGCGCTGGTCCACCCCCTGGCGAAGCGTATAGCGTTCCCGCCGGGGATCGTACATCACCCGGGCGTAGTGCCCGGAGGCAACATAATCTGCCCCCAGCTGCCGTGCCTTCTCCAGCAATGCGCCAAACTTGATGTCCCGGTTGCAGATCAAGCAGGGATTGGGCGTGCGGCCGGCCAGGTATGCACGAGCAAAGGGACGGATTACCGCCTCCTCGAAGGCCTCCCCCATGTTGATTACGTAATACGGGATTCCGAGGCGGGTTGCCACGCGCCGGGCATCTTCCACCGCCCCGAGTGAACAGCATCCTCCCTCGTGGTCTGGGGGCAGCCAGTCCGGCCACAGCTGCAGCGTGATACCGATCACCTCGAAGCCGGCTGTCACCAGCAGGGCGGCCGCCACCGACGAGTCCACACCCCCGCTCATGGCCACCACCACCCGGTTTCCTGCCGGGGCCAGCGGCCCCTGGTGAATGGCCCGCCGAAGCTCAGCCTCGACAGCCTTCCACGCTGCCAAGTACTCCGTCTCCCGCGTCCAATCATGCATACTACCGACTCACCTCCTTTCGTTCACGCAGTTGACGAACCACCGCCACGATCCGCCGGCCCGCCTCATCGATCTCACTCTCGGTATTCCCCCGGCCCAGGGTGAGCCGCAACGGCCCGCCCGCTTCCCTCTCCCTCACCCCCATGCTGACCAGGACGTGTGATTCGCTGAGCGCTCCGGCGCTGCAGGCTGCACCGCTCGAGGCGTCGATCCCGGCGAGGTCAAGGGAGAAAAGCAACGTGTCCGCATCCAGACCCGGCCAGGAGAGGTTGAGGTTGTTGGGCAGCCGTGCGGTCGGATGCCCATGCAGCCGGGTGTCTGGTAAATCCTTGCGTATATATGCCAGCAGCCGCTCACGCAACCCTTCCAACCGGACCACTTCCTGCGGCCGTTCTGCCTCGGCAAGCTCGAGGGCCACGGCCATCCCCACCGCCCCGGCCACGTTCTCCGTCCCGGCCCGCCTGTCCCGCTCCTGAGAGCCGCCGTGAATGAGCGGGGTTATCTCCACCCCACGGCGGATGTAGAGGAGACCAGTTCCCTTCGGCCCGTAGAACTTGTGGGCGGAAAGCGCCAGGAGATCGCAGTGAAGCTCACTCACGTCCAGAGACAGATACCCGGGAGCCTGCACCGCATCTATGTGAAACAAAATCCCCCGCTCCCGGAGGCGTCGACCGATCTCCGGCACCGGCTGAACCGTGCCCACCTCGTTGTTGGCGTACATCACCGAAACGAGCAGGGTATCGGGAGTAGCCCTTTCAAGTACCAGATCCGGGTCAACCCGGCCAAACTCATCGACCGGCAGGTATTCGACCGGGATTCCCTGCTTCTCCAGAAAGCGGGCCGTATCCAGCACCGCCCTATGTTCCACCGCCGAGACCAGGAGCTTTCGGCGGGGGTCGCCCCGGTCGACCGCCGCCTGTACCACACCCACGAGAGCCCAGGTGTCCGCCTCGCTGCCGCCGCTGGTGAAGACCAGCTCGCCCGGACGGCAGCCGAGGACGGCCGCCAGCCGGTCGCGGGCCTCGTCCAGCCTTTCCCGGGCCGCCCGGCCCCGGGCATGCAAAGAGGAGGGGTTGCCGAAAACCTCCTCCTCGAAAGGCCGCATCGCTTCCGCCACCTCCGGGCGCATGGGGGTGGTGGCGGCATGATCGAGATAGATCCGTTCCATAGTCCTCGATTACTCCGGCTTTACTCCCTGATCTAAATATCGTAGAGCAGAGCGCCACCGTCCACCTGCAGTTGCTTGTGCTCCTCCACAAGGTCGGATAGCATCACCGAGTCGATCACCCGGTCGATCGCCTCCTGCAGGCGCTTCCACAACCCCCGGGTGGCACAGGCTTCCGTGAAAAGACATATCGCCCCGCTGCTCTCATCCAGGCACTCCCACGGGACGACCGGGCCCTCGAGCACCCGCAGGATGTCGCCCACCTTCAGGCGTTCGGGCGGAACTGCCAATTCATATCCTCCCTGCGCCCCACGCACGCTATTCACCAGCCCCGCCTTGCGCAAAGTGCCCATCAGCTGCTCGAGGTAAGGCTCGGAGATCCCCTGCCGTTCGGCCACCGTCTTGAGCGGCATCGGCCCCTGCCCGTGATGGAGGGCCAGCTCGACCATGGCCCGCAGGCCGTATTCACCACGCGTCGATATCCTCATAAGAACCTCCTGCGGTCCGCATGAATTCCGATCATTTCGGTCGGCTTTAGCCTAAATATACTATCCGTACGGAGCGGCAGTCAACGGCAGCCTGCCATCTATTGGTTGCCGCACATACTGAGTCTTCCAATTGACTGCTGGATTGAACTGCAGCCGTTATCCGTGCGTCGGTACAGCCAAACGCGAAAAAAGAAAAAACCGAGGAGAGCTAGACTCCTCGGCACTGGCTGGCAGTCCCGCCATGCCGCTAGGTGCCGGTCGGTTTGCACCTGCCCTCGGCAGGTGGGCTCCTCCTGAAAACCATGCGGGCTTCCCCGTGCAGGGGGGGCCTGCCCTCGGCATTCAGAGTCCGGATCCCGACATGATGGTGTTGGCGCATACCATCACCGGCTTGATCACGAGCACAGCAGGAACTGCTTGCCGCAGCCATGATAGCACACCCGCCATACCGTGGCAAGGGTCACTTCAACGAGACGATGTGCAATTCCGCCAACTGCCGCGGGTCGACCTCCGCAGGTGCACCGGTCAGCGGATCGGTCCCGCTCTGGGTCTTCGGGAAGGCAATCACGTCACGGATGGTCTCCTTTTCTCCCAGCATCATTACGATCCGGTCGAAACCGAAAGCGATACCGCCATGCGGCGGAGCTCCATACTCCAGAGCCTCCAACAGGAAGCCGAACTTCTCCCGGGCTTCCTCGGGACTGATCCCCAGCGCGGCAAAGAGGCGCTCCTGGACATCCCGCCGGTGGTTGCGGATGCTGCCACCACCCAACTCCACACCGTTGAGCACCATATCATACGCGTTCGCCCGCACTTGCAGCGGTTCGCTCTCGAGCAGTGCCAGATCCTCTTCCACGGGCGAGGTGAAGGGATGGTGAACCGCCTGGAGGCGGCGCTCCTCCTCATTCCACTCAAGCAGCGGGAAATCGAGCACCCATAAGAACTCCCACCGGCCGGACGGTATGAGGTTACGCTTCTCGGCCAGGTGCAAGCGCAGGCGTCCCATGGCGGTCGCGACCTTCCCCTCCGGTCCGGCCATCACACAGATCAGATCACCTGTCCCGGTGCGCAGCAGCTCTCGGAGCCTCGCCTGCTCTCCCCCGGTCATGTACTTGGCCACCGGCGAGCGCAGTCCCGTCTCCTCGACAACGATCCAGACCAGCCCCGGCACGCCCCAACGGGGTGCAAGCTCGACGAGCTCGTCGAGCTCACGCCGGGTGAGCTGGCTGCCACCGGGCAACACCAGTGCTCTCACCACGCCTCCTGCCGCCACGGCCCGGGCAAAGACCTGTACGCCACTTTGAACGAAAAGATCCGACACATCCTGGATCTCGAGGCCAAACCTGAGGTCTGGCTTATCCGAACCGTACCGGAGCATGGCCTCCTTGTAGCTCATGCGTCTGAATGGCAGGGTCACCGCGATACCCGCCTCATCCAGCAGCTCGGCCATCATACCTTCCGCCAGCTGTAGCACATCCTCACGGGTCGGGAAGGACATTTCGATGTCGATCTGCGTGAACTCCGGCTGCCGGTCAGCGCGCAGGTCTTCGTCACGGAAGCAGCGGGCGATCTGGTAGTAACGCTCCAGCCCGCTCATGACCAGAAGCTGTTTGAAGAGCTGGGGCGACTGCGGCAGGGCATAGAAAGCTCCGGGATTGAGCCGGCTCGGCACCAGGAAGTCCCGGGCTCCTTCCGGGGTACTCCGGGTGAGCATGGGGGTCTCGATCTCGAGAAAGCCCCGGGCATTCAGATACTGGCGGGTGCGCTGCGCCAGGCGATGCCGCAGGATCAGCCCCGCCTGCATCTCGGGCCGCCGCAGGTCGAGGTAGCGGTAGCGCAGGCGCAGGTTCTCATCCACCTGGAGCGGCCGGTCGAGGGGAAACGGCGGGGTCTTGGCAGTGCTCAGCACCTCCAGCTTGTGCCCCTCCACCTCGACCTCACCGGTTGCCAGTTTCGGGTTGGTCATTCCCGTCGCGCGCAAGCGTACCCGGCCGTTCACCGCAACGACGTATTCGGAGCGCAGACCCTCCGCCATCCGGAAAGCCTCCGGGCCGGTCTTCGGATCAAAGACGACCTGCACGATACCGCTACGGTCCCTGAGATCGATGAAGATCAGGCCGCCATGATCACGCCGATGGGCCACCCAGCCATTCAGCACAACCTGCTGCCCGGCGTGCTCCGCACGGAGCTCCCCGCACCAGATTGTCCGCTGCCATCCGGCGCAGGGTGCTGACCCGCAGTCACCTGCTTCCTGGTCGACCGGCATTTCCTGCACTGCTTGCTCTTCTTGTTGCCGCATCCACCCGTCCCTCGTTTCTACTTCTACCTGAAACCGTCCACCTGATACTGTGTTTTACGAAGCCCTTTACCCCGCAGCCCGCGTCGCCAAACGCTCTGCCAGGCTCGCACCCAGGCCGTCCCGCGGCAGCGTCTCCTGGCTCCCATCGCTCATCCGCCGCAGCAGTACCTCGCCGCGCTCCCACTCGCCCTCACCGGCTACCACGGTAAAGACCG
>JBLNBY010000174.1:0-3075 GCA_050260295.1 Bacteroidota bacterium | reverse complement strand
CCTGGGCAGCAGTCATCGGGGGTCGTCAGCATGGTCGATCCCCAGCTCAGCACGCACCTCTTGCAGCGAAAGCCCCTCGGGGTAGACAACCACACCTCGGGTAAGGGCCTCGAGCACCAGCGGGTTGCGCCGCTCGGCTTCGCGCCTCGCCTCTTCTGAAGTCAGGCCCTTGGGCTCCACGCCGCCCTCAGCGACGGCAAACAGTATCTCGGCCCGGCGTAGGGGTTGCGGCGGCAGCGCGTCACTGACGACGAGCACGTCGACGTCGGAACCGTCATGAAAGTCCCCGCGCGCCACCGACCCCGCCACGACGACCCACCGCGGCGGCACTCTCTCAGCAAGCCTGCGAGCGTAGCCGCGTGCGATGTCGAGCAGATGCTCCCGCTCTCTGATGCGTCGCTGCAGTGCCGGGTGCATCCCCGCATCGTTGCTCATGCCTCGCTCATGCCTTCTCATCTGGTGCCCGACCCGGCTCCGCTTCCGGGTTCGCCTCCGACCCCCGCCTCGGCGGTTCGTTACGGTGTTCTATGCCCAGTGCCACGGCCTGATCACGGACGAACGCCACGACCCGCCTTGCTTCATCGAGGGCTTCAGCGGCCGTGGATGCATCATAGAACTCGAAGGGCATGCCGCTGGGGAACGCGTCTGGGTACCGCGGCGGAATGTAGTGCCTGTCGAGCAAGCGCGCCGCCTGCCGGAGCCCTTCAGGGACGCTGATGCCGGCACGCGCCTCGAGCATCTCTATCAACTTGATTAGAGAATGGCCCACGGCCGGGTCTCCGATTGCCCGGAGCAAGGCTTTGAGCGCGTACTCTACAGCCTGTTGAGCCTTGAAACAGGCCCATCCGTAATCCGACTCCCGGGCATCGCGGGCGGCCGAGCCGAGTGTGTGCTCGCTCTGCCCTAGCCACCGCCGGTACTCCTCCGCATCGACAGGCTCCATCATATTCACCCCTGGTTCCGCGGTCCTGGGCAGCAAGTCCATCCTATCATCAACTACTTCGACGGCAAAGGGGAAGTGAGGTCCCGGCATGTGGTCGGCTGGGAGCCAGACACCACCCTGGAGGTAGATGGAAAACGTCTTCTGAGCTCCAGGCGTCTGGAGAATTGGAGAATGGCACCAGGCAAATGAGAAAGAGGTGAATTCTGTCCGGATACCCTTACCGCCATGCCTGGACTTGGTCCGGGCACACTCTTACGATGGCCGCGAGAGGTGAACATCCATCATGGCACGCGTTGCTGCTTCTGTTCGTAACCACCGGGGCGTTCCCACGCTTTTCATCAGAGGTGAACCGGTCGACGGAACGCTCTATCTCTCGTACCTTCCGGACCTGAAGAACTTCCAGGAGTTTGCGGCGGCCGGCTACCGCCTCTTTGGCGTCTCCTGCAACATGTCAGACGAAGGAATCAACTCGAGAAGCGGGCTCTTACCCTTTCGCCGCCCGATCTGGACGGCCCCGGGAGTCTATGACTTCACCGACCTCGATGCGGACCTGGAGACGGTCTGCCGGGCCTGTCCGGACGCGCTGATCCTGCTGCGAGTTCACCTGGATGCTCCGTCCTGGTGGCAAAGACGCTACCCGGACGAGTGTAACCGCCTGGCTGACGGGACTGCTCTGCGGCAATCCTTTGCCTCCCGTGTGTGGCTGGCGGAGGCGGCGGAGGTCCTGCGGGCGATCATCCGGCATATCGAGGATGGGCCCTTTGGTGAACACGTCTTCGGTTACCATGTAGCCGCCGGGCAGACGGAGGAGTGGGTGTACCACGGGGCGAACGAAGGCCGGCTGCCGGACTACAGCCGGCCGATGCGGGAGGCCTGGCACCGGTGGCTGCAGGTGCGGTACGGTTCACCCGGGGAGGCGGCTCGTGCCCACGCCGGTGCCGGCGGTCGTGGCAGCGCTCCTGCCCACGCGCCTGCCTACGCTCCTGCCCACGTTCCTGCCCAAGCTCTTGCCGACACCCTTGCCGGCTCTCTTGCTGATGCTCCTGCCTGCGGACAGGCCCGGACTCCGGCTGCCTGGGATGAGTGGGACGCTGTTGAACTGCCGTCGCCGGAGGAGCGCCGCCAGTTTGCGAACCTGGGGGAGCTCCCCGATCCCCAGCGGTGGAGGCGACTGCTCGACTACTACCGCTTTCACAGCGAGATCGTGGCCGCGGCGGTCATCCACTTCTGCCGGCACGTCAAGGAGGCGACCGCGGGAGAAGCACTGGCCGGGGCTTTCTACGGCTACGTACTGGAAGGCGTAAACCTTGACTTTGGCCACTTTGCTCTGGGCCAGGTCCTCGACTCAGAGTATGTCGACTTTCTCTGCAGCCCTAACAGTTACATTGGTGGTCGCCAGCCGGGAGTCGACTGGGCGTTCTTCGCTCCGGTCGACTCAGTCAAGCTACATGGGAAGCTCTGGTTCGCCGAGACGGACACCAGGACTCATCTCAGCCGGCCACTGCGGGAGATGCGGCCGGAGCTCGACCCGAACCATTGGTATGCGGGTGGAGTCTGGCGTGGCCCGGAGAAGCCGGTCTCCCTGGCCAACCTCAAGTTGAACCTCGGCCGGGCACTCACGCACGGTGTCAGCATGTGGTGGTTCGACATGTGGGGCGGTTGGTTCTCCGATCCGGAATATATGGAGCTGATGCGACGAGCCCGGCAGCTGATGGCCGGGGCGGTCGGTGTTGGCGGTGTTGAGGCCCAAGGCGAGGCCTGGACTCAGGCTCAAGCCCCAGGCCAAGCTCATGATCAGACCCAGGCACAAGGCCAAGCTCAAGCACCGGAACAGGCAACAGCCCAAGCTCAGGCACAAGGTCAGGGACAACCGAAACCACAACCACAACCACAACCACAACCACAATCTCAATCTCAAGCTCAAGCTCAAGCTCAGACGAGGGCATCGGTGGCCGAGGTGGCGGTCATCGTGGATGAGCGCAGCCTGCTGTACACCTCGTTACCACGTGAATGGTACGTCTCTGTCATCTACCGCCAGCGGCCCGAACTGTCCCGGGCGGGCGCCCCGTGGGATGTCTACCTGATGACGGATCTGAAGCAGCTCCCCCGGGAGCGCTACCGGGTTTTCCTTT
>JBLNBY010000173.1:0-7754 GCA_050260295.1 Bacteroidota bacterium | reverse complement strand
TCTTAGTGCCATCACCAAGTACCTCGCTCCGGCCGTCGTCGGCTGCGACCCCTTCGACTTGGAGGAGATCCACAACCGCATGGCCCGTGCTCTTCCCGGTCACCATTTCAGCCGAGCCGCCATCGACCTGGCTCTCTACGACGTTCAGGGAAAGGCCCTGGGCCTGCCAGCGTACAAGCTCATGGGCGGGCTGGTACGGGAGCGCATCCCCATGGCGTGGGTGGTTGGCATGGGGACGATCGAAGAGATGGTGGCCGAAGCGGTCGAGCACGTTCAGCGGTATGGGTTCAAGACGGTAAAACTCAAAATCGGCCGCGAACCCAAGAAAGACCTCGAAGTGGTCAAGCTGGTGCGGCAGGCCCTTGGCCCCGGCATCAAGATCCGGGTCGACGCTAACCAGGGCTATGACGTAGCCACGGCCATCCGGACCTTACGGAAGATGGAAGAGTACGACCTGGAGCTGATCGAGCAGCCCGTCTCCCGCCACAACCTCCTCGGCATGGCAGAGGTGGCAGCGGCGCTGGACACGCCCATCGAAGCGGACGAATCCATGTTCGACCAGTTTGAAGCCATGACGCTCATCCGGCTCAAGGCATGTGACATCATCAATATCAAGATCATGAAGCCGGGCGGTCTCTACCCCTCGAAGAAGGTTGCCGCCCTCTGCGAATCGGCGGGCATAACCTGTCTCGTCGGTTCCATGGTCGAGTTTGGCCCGGGAACTGCCGCAGGACTCCATTTTGCTGCTGCCACCCCAGCCGTTCAGCATGCCTGTGAACCGGTGGGTGGCTTCCTTTTTGCCGGTGATGTCGTAGAAGAGGATTTCGGCTTGAGTGCAGTGGTGGACGGTTGCCTGCCCGTGCCGCAGAAGCCGGGACTGGGCGTTACCGTCAAGCCGGAGCACCAAGGAATCTGAGGTCCTGCCAGGCCCTCGTCCAAAATGGTGGCATAGATATACCAAAAGCGGGTAGCCTTGAAGGCTTACCCGCTTTCGTTTCTCGTCTGTGGTACGTGCGCCGTCGCATTACGACCCAGCCAGTCTGTGCCGTCACCAGGGACGGACCGAACTGACTCGTCTGCGACCACCGGTCCAGCCCGGGGGCCTCAGAACCGGCGCTCGCGCGGTCCCCTGCCCGCCGGCTGCGGACGAGGCTGAGCTTCTTTCACGTTGAGCGGACGCCCGTCCAACTCCTGCCCGTTGATCTCATTGATGACCCGCTCGACGTCCTCGTCCGGAACTTCGACGAAGCCAAACCCGCGGGAACGACCGGTCTCCCGGTCCGAAATGATGCGTACCGACAACACCTGCGTGTAGCTGGAGAAGAAGTCAGTCAACATCTGCTCCGTCGTCCGCCAGGCAAGGTTACCAACATACAGAGTCTTGGCCATGGATACGTCTCCTTCTGCTGGCGATGACCAGCACTGAGTCTGGGTCTGCGTCCCCAAGCCAAACCAAACTGGTTACACAGCGAGAACCGGAGTCTGCCGGGGTACCCCATCGCCAGCCCATCGACGGAGACCTGGGGCCGATACCAGCGCCGATGACCCAATGGTGCCATAAGGGCGCGACCTCACACTGATTCTACCATCATCTACCCGTCAATGCAAGGTATGAATCTGTTAAAATGATACGTGCTGCTCACTGAAGTCACAACCTGACACTGCCTGGCAGTAAAGGACGGCGAACTGGTTGTCCCGCTTCATTCGGCAACTGCCCTACTGGCAACGGAATCTGTATGTAATCTGGGGAGCAGTCTTCACCGCCCAGATCGCTTTCTCCATAGTCACTCCCTTTCTCCCTACCCTCGTAGTCGAGCTGGGTGTCAAGGAAAATGTTTCCTTCTGGGCCGGCCTGGTCTTTGCCGTCAACTTCGTCACCTCCAGCCTGATCGCGCCCATCTGGGGCTCGCTCTCGGATCGCTATGGCAAAAAACCCATGATGCTCCGGGCCGGCCTGGGAATCGGACTCACCTATTTCGGTATGGCATCCGCCACCTCGGTCTGGCAGCTGATCCTGTGGCGGGCCGTCAACGGTCTCGTCGCCGGCTTCATCCCGGCGGCCAACACCTTTATCGCCAGCAACACCCCCGAGCCTGAACTTGGCAAGGCGCTTGGCTTCCTCCAGGCAGGCGGAGCTGCCGGCCTGATCCTCGGCCCGTTGCTGGGTGGTCTAATCGCCGGGTGGGTCGGACCGCGCGGCTCATTCCTGGTCAGCGGCGTACTGCTCATCACGGCCGCCCTCTCCCCCTACGTCTTCCGCCTGCAGGAGCGCTCCCCCGTCCGC
Organism: Bacteroidota bacterium; assembly: GCA_050260295.1. Taxonomy (GTDB): domain Bacteria; phylum Bacillota; class Limnochordia; order Limnochordales; family DUMU01; genus DUMU01. The sequence continues at coordinate 5,470 of JBLNBY010000173.1, read as the reverse complement.
AAGGAGCAACCGCACCCCCTGCAGGATGTCAAGGAGAGCCTGCAGAACGCCAACCTCCGCCTGCTTTTCCTCATCCAGCTGATGGTGCAGTCCGGTCTGCTCTTCGTTCAGCCGACGCTGCCACTCTACATAGGGGAAATCACCAAAACCCGAGTTGAACTGGTTACCGGCGTCGTCTACTCTCTGGTGGGCATTGCTACCATCCTGGGCAGCCCCTTCCTGTCGCGCCGGGCCGGGCGCAGCGGCCCGGCACTCCTGGCTGCTTGCCTGGCGTTCGCAGCCCTCTTCAACGTTGGTCAGGGGCTGTCGCGCAGTCCCTGGCTCCTGGGAGTCTTCCGTTTTCTCTTTGGCCTTGCCAATGCCGGCATTTCGGTGAGCGCCAGCCTGATGATGGCCATCAGCGTGCCCGCCGAGGCCCGCGGCCGCACTTTCGGCCTGTTGCAGAGCGTCAACTCGCTGGGCGGAGTGCTCGGCCCGCTGATCGGCGGCTCGCTGGGCGATGCCCTGGGCCTGCGGTCGCCTTTCTTCGCCACCGCCACCGTCCTCGCCTCAGCAAGTGCCTTGATCAAGGTGTATGGATCTCGGCTGCCGGTTCAGGCAGAAACAGGGGCGGAGACGGGCGGGGGGTCAGCCCGACCGACTCGACCGGCTCGGCCAACGGTCAGTGCTTGAGGCAGGTACGTGTTCAAGATCGTGAACGCGCCGGTGCCACGTGCACGGGCATGCCGAGGAAGAGGTGGGCACTCTCGACCACCGCTTCCGACAACGTCGGGTGGGCATGGATCGTCTCAGCCACCTGCTGGATGGTGAGCCCATTCTGCAGGACCAGGGTGTACTCGTGTACAAGCTCGGTAACGGCGGGCCCCATGAGATGTACACCCAGAAGCCGGGCCGATCCCGGATCTCCGGTTTCGCCGATCAGCTTGATCAGCCCTTCGGTCTCTCCCATCACCTGCGCCTTTCCCACCGAGGCAAATGGGAGTTTCACCACCTGGTATGGCGCGCCGGCCTTCTTCAACTGCTCTTCCGTAGCTCCCACCCAGGCTACCTCGGGGGCGGAGAAGACCGCCGCCGGCACGAAATGATGGAAGCGCGCTTCCCGGCCCAGAGCGTTCTCCGCCGCCACCAGCCCCTGCATGAAGGCGGCATGGGCCAGCATGGAACCTCCGGTGACATCCCCCACCGCATAAACATGCGGCCGGCTGGTCTGCTGGCGTTCATCCACCCGGACTCCGCTGCGGTCGAACTCGACTCCCGTGTCCTCCAAGCCCGCCAGATTGGGCCGCCGCCCCACTGCTACCAGCACCGTATCGGCCTGGACTTCTTCGAGCTTGCCGTTCCGTTCAAAACGGAGAGTGAAGTGGCCGGCACTGCCGCTCACCCCGGTGAGCCGCGCCCCCGTGTGGACCTGAATACCGCGCCGCTTGAAGCTGACCGCCAGGCGCTTGCCGATCTCTTCGTCGGCCACCGGCAGCAAGGTAGGCAGCATTTCGATGATGCTGACTTCCGATCCGAATGAACGGTAGATCGACGCAAACTCGACCCCGATGACGCCGCCGCCGATGATGGCGAGCCGGGCCGGCGGCTTGTCCAGTACCAGTGCCTCGTCACTGCCGATCACCCCAGGAGCATCCAGCCCGGGCACGGGAATACGGGCCGGAACCGACCCGAGCGCCAGGATCACATTGCCCGCAACGAGGCGCCGGGTCTCGCTAGAAGAGACCGTTACCTCGACGACCGGCGGTCCGTCAACTGAATCACCAGGCGGCAGCAACCGTCCCTCACCGCCTATGATCTCTACACCATGGCCACGAACGAGCCGCGTTAAACCATCGACCAGGGTCTTGACTACTTCGGCCCGCCGGGCCTGCACCTTGTCCCAGGCAACGTCAACCGTACCGTTGACCATGACGCCGAAATCTTGCGCGTGACGCACGGTCTCCAACACTTCCGCGCTGCGGACCAGGGCCTTGGTGGGTATGCAGCCGACGTTCAGGCACGTCCCGCCCATCCTCCCCTTCTCCACCAGCGCCACTTTCGCACCCAGTTCGGCGGCATGAATGGCAGCCACGTAACCTCCCGGGCCACCACCAATCACGATCACGTCAAAATGAGAGCCTTCCATTGCGAGCCATCCCTCCTGAATCACTGCCAGTATACCATGGGAGGTGAGACCCAATGAGTTCACCTATATGCCAGGGAGGATTTGCGGCCCGAGCAGCGAATCGTTAACTAATTCCCAAGGGGGTAATCAGGAGTGCAGGAAAACAAGGCTGCCCCAACGCTGCGCAGCGATATGATCAAGACGGGCGTCGACCGCGCGCCGCATCGTAGTCTCTTGCGGGCTGCAGGGGTACATGACAGCGATTTCGGCAAACCCTTCATCGCCATCGCCAACTCATACTGTGACATCGTTCCCGGCCACGTTCATCTGCAGGACTTCGGCCGGCTCATCAAAGAGGCGGTGCGACAGGCAGGCGGCGTCCCGTTCGAATTCAACACCATTGCCGTCGATGACGGCATCGCCATGGGCCACATCGGCATGCATTACTCCCTCCCCAGCCGGGAGCTGATCGCCGACTCCATCGAGACGATGGTGAACGCCCACTGGTTCGACGGCATGATTTGTATTCCCAATTGCGACAAGATCGTGCCTGGTATGATCATGGGGGCGTTGCGGGTCAACATTCCGACCATCTTCATCAGCGGCGGCCCGATGGCCGCGGGACGCGACCCGCAGGGAGGTCAGGCGCTCGACCTGATCTCTGTCTTCGAGGGCGTGGGAGCCCTCAAAGCCGGCACGATCGATGCGGAAAGACTCGCTCAGCTGGAGCGGCTCGCCTGCCCCAGCTGCGGCTCGTGCTCGGGGATGTTTACTGCCAACTCCATCAACTGCATGCTCGAGGCCCTCGGGCTGGCGTTGCCCGGCAACGGCACGATCCTGGCCAACACCCCGGAAAGGAATGAGCTGGCCAAGGCCGCGGCTGCGCAGATCCTCAAGCTGGTAGAGGCCAACCTGCGGCCGCGTGACGTCGTTACGCTCGAGAGCCTCGACGACGCCTTCGCCCTGGACGTGGCGATGGGAGGGTCGACCAACACCATTCTGCACGGGCTGGCCATCGCCCACGAAGCCGGGTTCGAGTACCCGCTCGAACGGCTGAATGAGTTGGCCTCCAGGATTCCGCATCTGTGCAAGATCAGCCCCGCCTCACACTGGCACATGGAAGACCTGTTGCGGGCGGGTGGGATCAGCGCCATCCTGAACGAGTTGAGCAAGATTCCGGGTCTGCTTCACCTCGACCGCCCGACGGTCACGTTGAAGACGTTGAGGGAGAATATCAAAGGAACTGAAATTCAGGACGAAGAGGTAATCCGGCCGCTGTCCAGACCGTACAGCGCCACGGGCGGGCTGGCGGTGTTCTCCGGCAACCTCGCTCCCGAAGGAGCGCTTCTGAAGACCGGCGCCGTCGATCCGGACGTAACTTACCATCGCGGCCCGGCGGTGATCTTCGAATCGCAGGAAGAGGCGGATGCAGGGATCAAGGCGGGTAAGGTGAAGCCCGGCGACGTGGTGGTAATCCGCTACGAAGGGCCCAAGGGTGGACCGGGAATGCCAGAAATGCTCTCGCCCACTTCCGCGATCGTGGGCATGGGCCTGGGAAAAAGTGTGGCGCTCATTACCGACGGGCGTTTCAGCGGCGGGACGAGGGGCATCTGCCTGGGCCACATCTCACCGGAAGCGGCCGAGGGCGGCCCCATAGCCCTGATCGAACCGGGCGACATCATCACCATCGATATACCCAACCGCCGTTTGGAACTTGAGGTCTCCGGCGAGGAGTTGGCCCGGCGGCGTAGCCGCTGGCAGCCACCCACCCCCAAGATCAAGACCGGGTGGCTCGCCCGCTACACTTACTTCGTCACCTCTGCTAGCCACGGGGCAGTACTCCGTTCACCCGAGTAACCCGTGTCAGCCGTGTAAGCCGGGTGACCCAGCCGGACTGTACTCAAGCTTAAGCCCCAGGTGCGCAACCCTTGATGAGCAGGCTTCCGTAACCCTGGTGAGCAGGCTTCGGCCCATGGCAACGGGGCAGCACGACCAGGTACGACCGGAAGCCGCTTTTCTTTTCATTGGAGTCGAACATGATGCGGGATGGCACAAGATGTGCCATCTGCCGTCCGAGAACGCTCCCCACACGCTCGCAGCCGGTAAGGCTGCGCCCCGGTCAAGAACCCCGGGCCCGCAAAAGCCCCGGTAGCATGTTTGCGGGCTGCCGTCCCCCCTTCCCCCCAACCACGCCCAATACACACTGTGCGCTGCGGCGAGTGGTGGACAGCCCCCACCTTTACGTAACCGTGGAAACCAGGTATGTTAAGAGGGATTGTGTGCACCGGGAACGGGCTGGCAGAAAGGAGTCTCAGTTAACCACCATGACGAAAGCGCTTGCGTACATTGGCGTGGTTGGACTCATATCGCTGATCGCAGCTTTCAGCGGGTTCACCACGGACCAGGTATTGGCCATTGCAGTCTTTGTCGGGTTCATAGCGGGTACCCTCTTCTACTGGCCTTTCCGACTGGCCTTCGCCTTCGCCGGGATCTCGATACTGCTGGGGGCTCACCTCCTCGACATTCCCCACCTGATCGAGTTTGCCAGCCTCGACGTCATTCTCTTCCTGATCGGCATGATGACGGTCATCGGGTATCTCGAGGAGCGTCACTTCTTCGAATGGGTTTTGGAGAAGCTCTTGCCCTCCATCGGAGGGACGGCCCGCAAGCTGATGGGATCGCTGATGGTCCTGGCCTTCCTTTCGGCCGCTCTGGTGGATGAGGTTACGTCCATCCTCTTCATGTCGGCCATCGTCCTGCGCGTCGCCCGTCATTACAAACTGAACCCCGTTCCCTACATCATCATGACGGTCTTCGCCACCAACATCGGCAGCAGCGCGACCGTCGTCGGCAACCCAATCGGCGTTCTGATTGCCTTGCGTGCCGGTCTGACCTTTCCCGACTTCCTGCGCTGGGCTACCCCCATCGCCATCGCTGCTCTGCTCCTGACGATGGTGCTCGCCTTCATCTACTTCCGCCGTCCGCTGGAAGAGATGGAAAGCAAGATGCGTCAGGCCCGGCAGGCTCTCAAGGGCAAGGGCGGCGAAACGCTGGCCGGGGCGGCGACGAGCGAAGCCGGTAACATGCTCTTTCCGTCCCTCCTCTTCCTTGGCACGGTTGCCGGCCTGATCCTGCACAAGCAGATCGAACATGCCCTCGGCCTGGGCACTAATACCATGCTCGTAGGTGTCGCGTTGTTCGCCGCCGCGCTGGTCCTGTTTATCGAACGCGACCGGGCCCGCGAGTTGGTGGAGAAGCGGGTCGACTGGTGGACGCTCGCCTTCTTCATGCTGCTGTTTGCCTCCGCCGGTACGCTGCGCTTCATGGGTGTGACCGATGTGATCGCCCGGGGGATGATCAACGTCA
>JBLNBY010000172.1:0-2737 GCA_050260295.1 Bacteroidota bacterium | reverse complement strand
CAGAGCGATCACGCCCATGGCCTGGGCCAGCCAGGGGTCGTCGAAGTAGATACCGCCCGGCCCCTCTGAACCGGCCACCATACCTACCAGCAGAAAAAGGAGCAGGGCCGGTACGCCCATCTTTCCTCCCAATCTGCTGGTGACCACGCTCACCAGAATCAGGAGGGAGACGACGAGCAGGGTGTGTTCGATCGGGGTGTTGCGTACCACTTGAACCAGGTCAGCGTTGACGAACATGTACTCACCTCTCACCCCATGGTCAAGCCGTTGTGGTGCTCTGACTGGTGACCCGGCGGCCTTCTACACCCGCACGCGGTCTTCGGCCTCTTCCTTGACATCCTTCCGGGCACGGCATATGATTCCTGCGAACTTGCACCCCCAGGGGGTGACCGCGTTGCAGCGGATGATTCCGGCAGCAGCTGTTACCGAAAAGGTGGTCGAGCTCTGCCAGCAAGCCAATCTGGACCTGGGCGAAGACATGCTGGGTGCATTGCGCCGCGCGGCTGCCCGTGAAGATTCCCCGGTCGGCCAGGATATTCTGTATCAGATCGTGGAGAATGCCAAGTTGGCCCGGGTGGAAAAGCTGCCGATGTGCCAGGACACCGGAATAGCGGTGGTGATGGTCGAGATCGGCCAGGATGTACGGGTGGTGGAGGGGCTGCTCGAGGACGCCATCCAGGAAGGTGTACGCCGGGGATACCGGGAGGGGTTCCTGCGGCGTTCCGTGGTCAGTGACCCCTTCCTGCGCACCAACACGGGGGATAACACGCCGGCAGTGATTCACTACCGGATCGTAGCGGGAGATAAGTTGAAAATAACCATTCTGCCCAAAGGGGCGGGCGCAGAGAATATGAGTGCCCTGCGGATGCTGACGCCCGCCGACGGGCTCGCCGGGGTGAAGGATTTCGTAGTGGAAGTGGTCGAGAAGGCCGGGCCGAATGCCTGCCCACCTCTGATCGTCGGCGTCGGTGTGGGAGGCACGATGGAGAAGGCGGCCTTGCTGGCCAAGGAGGCTTTACTGCGACCGGTGGGCCACCCCAACCCCAAGCCCCACCTGGCTGACATCGAAAGAGATGTGCTGGAGCGCATCAACCGGCTGGGCATCGGGCCGCAGGGGCTGGGCGGAAGGGTGACGGCGCTCGCTGTTCACCTGGAGGTTTATGCCTGCCACATAGCGAGCCTGCCGGCAGCCGTCAACCTGCAGTGCCATGCGAACCGGCACAAAGAAGCGGTGCTCTGACAAGCGTGCTTTTACATTCGGTTCAATTCACAAATCTCATTGTGGGGCTGGGATAATGCAAGATGGTCTGGTGGAGCAATTACCCCCTGTCGAGCTGCACACTCCGTTGACTGCCACCGACGTAGACTGCCTGCGGTCCGGCATGCGGGTGCTGCTGACCGGGGAGGTGTATGCCGCCCGGGATGCGGCGCACGCACGCATGGCCGACCTGCTGCGGCGAGGAGAGCCACTTCCGTTTCCCATCGAGGGTTCTGTCATCTACTACGTCGGGCCGAGTCCCGCCCCGCCCGGCCGGATCATCGGCGCGGCCGGACCAACGACTGCGGGGCGAATGGACAGCTACACGCCGGCATTGATCGCAGCCGGACTGCGGGGGATGATCGGCAAGGGTTCACGCAGCGCGAAAGTGAAGGAAGCGATGCAGAAGTACGGCGCTGTTTATTTCGCCGCCGTGGGTGGGGCTGGGGTGCTGCTCGCCCGGCGTATCACCCGGGTCGAGGTCGTGGCCTGGGAAGATCTCGGACCGGAGGCAGTACGGCGGCTATGGGTGGAGAAGTTCCCACTGGTGGTGGCCGGCGACCGCTTCGGGGGCGACCTGTACGAGGAGGCCCGGCGGAAGTACCGCGTGAATGTGTAAGCGTTAGGAAGTGGGAAAACACAGCCTCCGGGCGAATGGTGCAAACGCGATAGCGTTGAGAGCAAATGAGAATGAGGAGGAACAGGGCCTTATGTATGAACCGCGGCAACAGCAGGGCGAGCAAGACAACATGAAGAGCGAGCGGCTGTACAACGACCGGCAGCAGGATGACGACCCGCTCGACCACCACCCGCGCAAGAACGACCCGCACGACGACCGCCTCGTCGAGGCTTGCAAACCCGGCCAGCAGGCCATGCGCCTGCATCCCTACTACCGCGGCAAGATCGAGGTCGCTCCCCGCTGTGCGGTTCGAGGCATGGATGACTTCTCCATCTGGTACACCCCGGGGGTGGCCGAGCCCTGCCTGGCCATCAGAGATGACAAAGAGAAGGTTTATGACTTTACGTGGAAGTGGAACGCAGTGGCGGTAGTCTCCGACGGCACCCGGGTGCTGGGCCTCGGCGACATCGGGCCGGAGGCGGCCCTGCCGGTGATGGAAGGCAAGGCCCTGCTCTTCAAGTACCTGGGCGGCGTCGACGCCGTGCCCATCTGCCTGGGGACGAAGGATCCGGACGAGTTCATCCGCACTGTCAAACTGCTGCAGCCCTCCTTTGGCGGCATCAACCTCGAGGATATCGCCCAGCCCAAGTGTTTCCGCATCCTGGATACACTCCGGGCCGAGATGGAGATTCCGGTCTGGCACGATGACCAGCAGGGTACTGCCACGGTCACCTTGGCCGGGCTGCTGGGCGCTTTGCAGGTTACGGGCCGCAGGCTGGCGGACACCCGCATCACACTGATCGGTGCAGGTGCGGCCAGCATTGCGTGCGCCCGTCTGATTCTGGCCGCAGGAGCTGATC
>JBLNBY010000171.1:0-5974 GCA_050260295.1 Bacteroidota bacterium | reverse complement strand
CGGTGGATACCAGACGAATCTCGCCCGGCTCGATCTCGAAAAGAACGCCGGTTAGGAAGGGCCGGCCGGGGTCATTGGCCGTGGCAAAAAGGGTGGACCGTATCATGTTGAAAAGCGTCTTCTGGCTGATCGTAAAGCCGTATTCGGATTCAACCGGCGGAAGCTGCGGAAAGTCGCCGGGATCTTGGTAGTGGAGCGAAAGCCGTGAGCTCCCCGCGCGCACCTGGGCGACGCCACTTTCCGGAGATTTCTCGATATAAACCTCTTCTTCAGAGAAGCGGCGCACTATTTGGTTAAGGTACCTGGCATCGAGTACCGTAGATTCCCCATCCTCCACCTGCGCAGGTATGCGGCATTCGATGGAAAGTTCGAGATCGGTTGCATAAAGGCGCAGTTGCCCCTGACCGGCATCGAGCAGTACACCAGAGAGAATCGGTATGGTTTGCCGAGTCGAAACTGCTCTTTCGACGGCTTGGAGGGCAGCGGCCAGATCGGAACGGTGAGTGACCAGGCGCAAAGGTGTTCCCTTCCTTCCTTGCGCGAAAAAGTCTGCGGCTGGTGTTGCTTTGTTTACCAGTATACCTTTTCTACTCTTCCGTCTGGAGGGGTGAAATCCTGCCGAGGTGCGGGGTGTAGGGGGGCAAGGGAATGGCGTCGGTCGGAGGTGGGATGGATAGTGATAGAGAGGTAGTGGGTGTATTCGTCGGACAGTGAGTTGTGTGGAAAAGTCTCGAACGGAAGGCGGCAATGGCGTAGGTATGGGAAGAGTGGACACACGAGGTTTGGGGAAGGGCCCGTGCCGAACCGGTGGATAACCTGGTGATGCCCGGGCCCTTTTCGACGACGCGTTCAGGATCCTCTACTTATCCACAAGGACAGTGTGGATCCTCTCAAGATAAGCCGCAGCCAGACGGCATTCATTGGGAGGAACGAGCGAGCCGCTCTTTCAAAGTCTGCAGGTGCACCTGGAGTGAACGGTCCTGTGTCAGCTCTGCCTTTACCTTCTCGCAAGCATGCAAGACGGTGGTGTGATCCCGGCCAAACTCCTCTCCGATCTGCGGCAGGGAAGCATCGGTCAAGTCGCGGGCCAGATACATCGCGATCTGCCGTGGAAAGGCCACCGAGCGGCTCCGTCGCTTGCCGCGCAGCTCTTCGAGAGATACGGCGAAATACTCCGCCACTACTTTCTGGATGGCGGCAACCGTTACCCGGGTGGGGCTGTTCGAGAGCATCGGCTTGAGCGCCTCCCGGGCGAGACCTACGGTGAGTTCACGACCGGCAAGGGAGGCGTACGCTACCACCCGGTTGAGCGCTCCTTCCAGCTCCCGTATGTTACTTTGGATCTGTTCCGCCAGATACGTGATGACGTCCGGCGAAACGTCCAAATTATCAAGGGAAGCCTTCCGCTGCAGGATGGCAATGCGGGTCTCGAAATCCGGCGGCGCAATATCTGCCATCAATCCCCATTCGAACCGGGAACGGAGTCTTTCTTCCAAGGTAGGAATCTCCTTAGGCGGCCGATCGCTGGAGATAACGATCTGCTTATTGGCCTCGTAGAGTGCGTTGAAGGTGTGGAAGAATTCCTCTTGGGTACTGTCTTTGCCGGCGACAAACTGGATGTCATCGATGAGCAGGATATCCAGCGTCCGGTAGCGGGCGCGGAATTGCTCCATCCCCTTTTTCTGGATGCCATTGATCAATTCGTTGGTGAACTTCTCCGAGGTTACGTACATAACCCGGGCATTTGGCGACCGATCGAGCACATAGTGGCAGATAGCCTGCATGAGGTGGGTTTTGCCGAGTCCGACGCCTCCATACAGGAAGAGAGGGTTGTAGCTCTCCGCCGGTGATTCGGCCACCGCGAGGCAGGCGGCGTGGGCGAAGCGGTTGTTTGCGCCCACCACGAATGTGTCAAAAGTGTATTTCGGGTTGAGATGCAAGATGCTGTCGTCCCGGTGCTGGATGGGGGGCAGGGAAGAAAGAGGAATCGAGACACCTGCCCCGGCCCCTGAAACCCCAGCACGCGGCGGCACGGTCGGGTTCAGGTGCGTGGCAGCCACCTCTGTTGCTGCCGGAGGGGTGGGCAGCGGTTGTGAACGCACCGGGCTGCGGGCCGGCCGCCGGACCCCCTTCTGGTCCGGGCGCGCGAAAACCCCTGGGAGTGGTTGTGCCTCCGGCAAAGGGTTTCCCGGGCGTGCCAGCTGATCCCTCCGGGGTGGGCTCTCATCGGGCAAGAGAAAACGCACGTTCCAGCCCTGCCCGACGATCTGTGCAAGACAGGCGAGAAGGAAATCGTGATACTGGGCGTTGAGCCAGTCGCGGGCAAACTCATTGGGTATCTCGACCAGGAGCGTATTGCCATGTACGCCCAGTGGCCGTGCTCCGCTCAACCAGGCGGAGAACGTGTCTGGATCCAGGTGCTCGGCGAGGAGCGCCAGGGTTTGCGTCCAGATTGTCTCAGCGTCTTGCATGATGCGACCTCCGCCCTAACGATTCGGGACAAAGGGGGGCATCTCCTGCCCCGGGGCGAATGGTAATGACAGCAGGTTATTCACAGAATCAACAAGTTATCCACAGGGCAAAAGCCCAAGTGGAAAGGGGTGAGGGGGTGGGTCAAGCGGGAAGACACCCGCATTCAGCAGGGAAAACGCGAGGGGGTTACCTATCCACAACCTTTCCCCGGAATTCGGGGGGATCTGTGGAATCCCGGTGGGCGGTGGTGCCTTCAGGGCGCGGATGGGTCAATGGAGTCAACAGGTTGTGGATCCTGTGGAGATGACAGTGGATAGCTGGTGCCAGCAGGCTTAATTGACACTCATCGCGGCTGGTTACTATAATCTAGGCGTTCCTCAAGCTGCAGGACAAAGATTTGCGGTGGGAGCGCTTTGTCAGCGCCTTTCCGTGGAGTGGGAGCGATGCGTGATGAAACGGACATGGCAGCCGAAGCGGCGCAGACGTGTGCGGGTGCACGGATTTCTGGCTCGGATGGCGACTCCGGGCGGACGCCGGACTCTGAAGCGCCGCCGGGCGAAGGGCCGCGCCCGGCTGACGGTGTAAGCCTGCCTGGGCGGGAGAAACTCCTTTCTCCTACCGGTTTGAGAGGTAAGTCGGCCTTTCAAAAGGTATACGCCCGGGGCGCGCGGGGCGGTTCTCGGTTGGTCGGTGTTCGGCTATTGATTGAACCGAGCGAAAGCTACCAGTTTCGTGTCGGATTTTCCGTATCCAAGAAAGTGGGCAAGGCGGTAGTGCGTAACCGGGTTCGCCGGCGTCTGCGGGCAGCCCTCACCGAGATCTGTGGAAGGTCTGAACTCGTGGGAGCGATGATCGCAAGAGGGATCGCTGGAGGGGACACGGGGGCGACTGCGGTCGATCTGGTGGTGGCGGTACGGGCGCAGGCGGGGCGTGCCAGCTACCGAGAATTGATGGAAAGCCTGGAGGAGGCCGTGTCTAAAGCCTGGTATGACTGGATCCGGCGGCAGCCGGAATCCGGCGTCTGAAGCCGGGAAAAGCACAATATGCGGACCACCGTGGTATGGACAAGGATGGCTATTGGTGCGCGGACACTATGGCGCGTGGGGAGCGTTCTGTTCGCGCGCCTTTTGCTTTTGTCCATCCAAGGATACCGCCGGTTCATCTCCCCCTGGAAGCCTCGCACTTGCCGTTTTTACCCTAGCTGTTCCGAGTATGCGATTCAGGCAGTAAAGAAGCATGGTCCCTGGAGGGGTTCTGTCCTGGCGGTCCGACGGATCGGCAGATGCCATCCGTGGAATCCCGGAGGATACGATCCGGTGCCATGACGTCCGTTGATGGTGTTACCATTACTACCAGCATGTTACGAGTCCGGCCGGCTTGAACCAGCGAGCTAGCGTCGACGGAAGGGGATACGCTTTTGCAGTACCTGGAAGCAGGGATGAGATGGCTGCTTGAAGTGTTTACGAACCTGACCGGCAGCCCGGGGGTGGGCGTGATCCTGGTGACGGTGGTGATTCGCCTCCTGCTTTGGCCGCTCATGACGCCGCAGTTCCGGACGACGGCCAAAATGCGGGCAATCCAGCCGAAGGTAGCCGCGCTGCAGGAAAAGTATCGCGACAAGCCGGACGAAATGCAGAAACGTCTGTTGCAGCTCTATCGGGAGGAGAAGGTCAATCCGTTCTCCGGTTGTCTGCTGATCCTATTGCAGATGCCTTTCCTGTGGGCCCTTTTCAATATGCTTCGGGCGTATCCGTTTGAAGAGGGGTTTCTTTGGATCCGTGATCTGCGGGTTGCCGACCCATACTTCATTCTCCCGGTTTTGAGCGGCGTCACAATGTACGCCCAGAACCTGCTGTCGGGGTCGGGCGGTGGAGGCGATCCAACGTCGAAAGGTATGGTGGCGATGATGCCGATCGTCTTTGCCGGTCTCACCGCCACGCTTCCGGCAGGGGTGGCGCTATACTGGGTAGCCAGCACGGTCTTCAGCATCGGGCAGCAGTGGCTCATCAACCGCACACTCATGGGTCCCAAAGCTACCCAAGGGACTGTGACGCAAGAGGAAGGAGGGCAACCGAAGCGTGGACGAGCAGCGCCCAGCGAAAGCGGGGACGGAGGTCCGGTCAGTTGAGATGACCGGCCGTACCGTCGACGAAGCCGTGATTGCAGCTCTGGAAGAGCTCGGAGTCGAGTCAGAGGAAGTCAAGGTAGAAGTTGTAGGGGAAGGAACCCGAGGCCTGTTTGGGCTTGGTGGCAGATACGTCAAGGTAAGGGTTACGGAAGTGCCGGCAGCAGAGAAGTTGATGCGTCGGGGCCGCCGGTTTCTTGAAGATGTAATCAGGGGTATCGGAGTCGACGCGTTCGTGGACGGTAAGGTGGGCGACGAAAGCGTACTGCAGTACAGTATCCGTGGGAGCGGGGCAGGACTGCTCATTGGACGGCGGGGACAGACCCTGGATGCGCTTCAACTGCTGGTTCGTCAGGTGCTGTCAAAGAGCACAGAAGACCGCTTCCGGGTCGTAGTTGATGTGGAAGGGTATCGGGAGCGACAGCAGCGGACTTTGGAGGCCCTGGCGCAGCGGATGGCGCGGCAAGCCCGGCTGACTGGCCGCCCGGTAGCGCTCGAACCGATGAACGCCCTCGAGCGCCGGGTCATCCACCTGGCCCTCGCCGGTGACCCGGACGTCGAGACGCATAGTGAGGGGAAGGAGCCTTATCGGCGGGTGATCATCGCTCCGGCCCGCAGGGCGTTCTGGCCGGCGAATGGTGAGGCGGAAGCGGACAAGGAGACCGGGAGCGACGCCGGGTTCGATCCGCGGTTGTCAGAAGAATGATTGGGGCCGTGGCAATACGGTACCTTGGACAAGATAGGGCAGAACCGCAGGGCGTGCCGCAAGGACGCCCTTTTTTCGTTGGCGGGGGGGTTACGGATGAGTTGGGGCAGGGAGGAGCGCCGGGTGTTCCAGGAGGCTCTTGAGTGCGGCTTGGAATGGTTGTGGCCCCGGATCGGATTTGGTTTGGATGATGAGGTAAAGGTACGATTCGTCCGGTACGCGGAGGAGATGGTTGCCGCAAATCAAGAGTTCAACCTTACTGGCATCACGGAACCGGAGGCAGTGGCCTGGAAGCATTTCATCGACTCGCTGCTCGGAGTAGGGGTCATCGGGAGACCGGGTGGTGCGGGCGAGTGGCTGGCCGACCTCGGGGCCGGTGCAGGGTTTCCTGGGGTTGTCCTTGCTATCGCCACCAGGTGGAATTGTCTCGAGGTGGAGTCGATACGCAAGAAAGCGGCGTTCCTGCGGCGGCTCGGGCCGCTGGTGGAACCGGCCGCACTGGACGTATGGGAGGGCCGCGCGGAACGGCTCGGGAGAGAGTCCAAATGGCGGGAGCGATTGCCGGTGGTGGTGGCACGAGCTCTGGCACGGCTGGATGTGGTGGCCGAGTACGGCATGCCCCTGCTACGTGCAGGCGGAATGCTGGTCGCGTATAAGGGGCCGGAAGGGCG
>JBLNBY010000170.1:0-4243 GCA_050260295.1 Bacteroidota bacterium | reverse complement strand
GAACTGAACCGGGCCATTCGGCCTTTGCTGGAAGAACTGAACAACCGCCCCTTCAAGAAGCTCGAAGGCTCCCGCCGGCAGCTCTTCGAATCGCTCGACCGGCCGGCGCTCAAACCCCTGCAATTTCACCGGAATACGCAGTTGTCGAGCGACTGATTGCCCGGGCGGAGTTTCTGGTGGCCCATAACGCCACCTTTGACCGGGCGTTTGTGGTCAAGCTCTTCCCCAGTGCCGGCGAGAAGCGTTGGCTCTGCTCCATGAGCGGGGTGGACTGGCGGGGCAAGGGATTCTCGCCCCGGAAACTGCAGGAGTTGCTCAAGGCCCATCGGATCCATACCGGCCGCGCCTACAGGGGGGAGCACGACGTCAAGAGTTCCCTTCAGCTTCTGGCCTACTGCCCGCGGGGCCGACGGAGCTACTTTTCAGAGTTGTTGGATGATCTTAAACAGGCCTGAGGGCGTTGGTACCCGTTGGCATCGGCTACACCAGGTGACGAGCCGAAGTGCCTGGAGGGAGCGTCTCCTTCACTTGCTCATCACCTCGCGGCCCAAGAAGTACTGTTCGACGAGATCCCAGCGGTCGGCGTTGGAGAACGGGCGGGTGAAGAAGTAGTCCATCAGTTCCATGGACTTCTTGTGGCGCCGCTCGATGTCCTGTAGGATGAGGTTGTTGTAGTCGCCCTGTTGGACCAGCATTCGAATTTTGTACGGATCGTTGATGCGGATGAAGATTTCCGGGTCCTTGCCCCCCAAAATCTCGTAGGTGGCCTGCTGAAAGGCCTCGAGCAGGTTAGCCACCATGAAGGAGTAGTTGTTGCTCCGGTCGCCGTTTCCCACATAGCGAAGGAGTTCTTTGGTGCCGCCGCAGTCGCCGAGCAACGAATCGAGTTCCCGGTAGAGGCGCCTCCGGATGCGCAGGTAGGTCCTGTTGATGACCCTGTACTGCTCCTCCGAGCCCGAGACCCGCTTTTGGATGAAGCCGTCGGGAAACGCGCCCGAGGGCAGCTCCGGCCAGTTGTGGGTTACGGTGAAGAGATTGAGCAGCACGTTGGCGATGCGACGGGCGAGGGTCGTGCTGTCAACCCTAGCTGCAATTGCCCGCATCAGATCGGCTTTGCTGAAGAAGCCGCCCAGTTCCGCAAAGACGGATTCCACCATAGCGAGGCTCGACCGGAAAGCGAGCCTGGTCTGGTCGGCCTCGTCGTTCAATTCAATGCGGAACCGGTAGCGCGGGAAGACGTCCTCGGCGAAGCTGAAAAGTTTGCGCTCAAAGAACTTTCGCTTGAGCTCGGGGAAGCTGAGGTTCGAGAAGTGGTCTTCCCAGATGCGTCGGAGGTCGAGTTCGTAAATGTCGCCGAGGTCGGTCGTGGTGCAGGCGCCGTTACGGCGTAGGTTCTGCCGGCAGTCGCTGACTTTCGTGACGTAGCTGCCGTACATGGCCAGAAAGTCTTGCTCGATGCCACTCGGGACGCAGGCGTAGGCTTTGGAGAAGAGGCTGCGCGGGCGCACCAGCAGCACGGGATAGCCGTACTTCTTAATCAGATCCTTCTCCAAGAGAAGCAAGCCGCTTTTCACCTTTTGGTCGAGGTTGTCCTCCGCGTCAAAGATGAAGCTGAAGGTATCCGGGGAGACGAGCAGATTTTGCTTCCGGTTGATCCGGAAGATGTCCCAGAGCTTCTTGAGCATGAAGCTCAGCTGGTACTGCCGGATGGCCGACAGCCCGTAGAGCACTCGGGCGTATTTCAGGTCCTTGGAGTTGAAGTCGGTTCTGGCCACCCCGGAGATCGACTTGTCGCGGGCCACCCGGCCGACTTCTTGCACGTAGTCGCAGAGGTTCCCCGAAGGAGCATGGTGGTATACCACCTCAATGTCGCTGATGTCGATGCCCATGCCAAAAGCTTTGGTGGCAAGCATGACGAAGATCTCGCCGTTCTTGAACTTGAGCTGCAGGTCTTCCTTCTCGGCGCTATCCTGGCTGCCATAGTAGGTGCCGATTCGGGGCAGGTACTTTGGGTCGATCATTGTCATCAGGTCCCTTATCTGCCGTACCCAGGGGAAGTACACGATGGTCTTCCGCTTGGCGTTGATGCTCTCAACGATGCGCTCCAGCGTTTTCTGCATCTTCTGGTTCTCGTAGGAGCCCTGCGGCTTGAAGGCACGGATATCAAAGGTGATTTCGTCGCGCCGCACCTTGCCCAGATAGATTTTCGGGTTTTGCATATTGAGGCTGATAATGGTCTCTAGGACCATATCGTCGGGCCCCTGGTAGACGGCGGTCGCGGTCATCGCCAGGACGGGGAAGATTCCAGACACCCCATATCGACGCAGGCGGTCGATGTAGTAGCCCAAGTACCAGTAGTCCACCCGGAAGTCGCGGCCCCAGGTGGTGACGAGATGAGCCTCGTCGATTACCAGCAGGCCGACCTTCCGTTCACCGACGAAAGTGCGAAGATCGGCCGAGAGCAGCAGCTCAGGCGAGAGATAGGCGATGGATACTTCGCCGTTTTGGATGCGCCGGAGGGTCTCCTCACGCTCGATGAGGCTCTGGTCGGAGTTTAGGTAGGCGGCAAAGCTGACACCGCGCTTTTTTAAAGCATGCACCTGGTCAAACATCAGGGCCTTCAGTGGAGTGACGACGAGGGTTACGAGTTTTTCCCGTTCCGCTAGATAGATGGCGGGAATTTGGAATAGCACCGACTTGCCTGAGCCTGTGGGCGCCGTGATGAAGAGGTCATGGAAATCCTGCCTACCGGCTTGAGCCTTTTCCGCCTGTTCAACGATATCCTCAATCAGTGCGCCCTGTGACACGTTGATCTGACGGAGCGACGTATCGGGGTCCTCGTAGAAGGTCAGCTCACGAAAGTCGGCCGCACTTTCCCAGTATCGGTTGAGAATCTGCCGGAACTCTGGCCGGAAACTGCTCACGAAGGTTGGGCGCTTGAGGGACAAGCTGAAAGCCAGGCCGTTGCGGTCGGCGACTAGCTTGAGAATGCTGAGTTCATGGAGCAGGCCGGGATCCTTGAAGGTCGCGCTCTCTACCACCACGTGGGCTGGCTGGAGGCTGCGGCCAAAATGGAGCCCTGCCTTGAAAGCGCGGAACTCCTGGGTGGGATCAGGGAATAGGTAGCGGGGAGCGCCATCGGGAGGGGCCGGGGTGCTCTCGATTTGCTCCAGCGTGAGGAGGGGATAGCCCGTGAAGAACGGCTCCACCGCAACCTTGCCGTTCTGCTCGTCCTTGTCGACGTACGAGCAGTAGAAGTCACCCTTGATTTGCCGCACCGAGCCGAAGTACTTGGCCAAAGTGGCGAGAGGCTCATCGGGTTCTCGGTCGTCCTCGCTTTCGGCCTCGAGGTAGTGCATGAAAGCCCTCAGGTCGTCTGCCGCGAGCCCGGGGAACTGGTGCGGGCACTCTTTTTGGAAGAAATTGTTTTCTATGACGACGATCTTGCCTTCGTATTCCTGGGAGAGGTCGAGGAGCACGTTATTAAGGGCTATGAACTCCTCGTAGACGCCCCAGCGGGCAGCGTCGTCCTCTAGAGTCAGCAGAGCCCCCACCAGCTTCTTAGCCTGGGCGTCGAGCCGCAGCACGTCGACGCCCTCAGGGGTCAGGTAGTCGCCGGGATACAGGCGGGGGATGGTCTTCCCCACTTCGGAGATGAATGAGGAAGGAAAACCTTTGTAGAACAACAGGGTGTTCTTGAGCCGGCCAACTTTATGCAGATGCTCCGCAATGAACGGTGTGAACAAGAGCGACACCTCTCCGCGACATACTGCCCGCAGGTAGAATTTGCCACCAAATCCCACATTCCTTCGTCTGGGGCATCATCTTGCAGCTTAGCAGATCTGGAGGACATACTTTGTCGCAGAGGGATACCCTTCTGGGAGGCGGCCGTCAGGCGGAGGAGGCTTGTCACGAATCGGTGTCGCGGCCGGTGATACACTGACCGGGAGGAAGTCGTCGGGAAACTCAAACGGTTCTTTGCGCACCATCCGGGCGTGCGCCTCGTCTATCTCTTCGGCTCCGTGGCGCGGGGCCGGCAGACGGAAGAATCCGACGCCGATGCAGCCGTGTTGTCCGACGAAGGCTACACCTACGAGGCGGTGGCCAGCCTCAACGGCGCTTTGTCCGACCTGCTGCGCCGTGAAGTTGACCTGGTAGTGCTCAACGACTGCAACCCGTTGGCGGCCAAGTCGCTTGGGCGGACCGGGAGGCTCACGACTGGGCCGCCTTCATCGACTCCCAC
>JBLNBY010000169.1:0-5450 GCA_050260295.1 Bacteroidota bacterium | reverse complement strand
GAGGTGATCCGGTGGAAATACATGAGCAACCCACCCGGGCCGAACTGCTTCGGCTTCTCAAAGAACAGGGCGAGATGACGGTCAAACAGCTCAGCGAGGCGCTGGGCATCACCCCGATGGGAGTCAGACAACACCTGGAAGCGCTCTTGCGCGAGGGACGCGTGGCTTACAGCTGGTACCGGCATGGGCCCGGCCGCCCCTGCCAGGTCTTCCGCCTGACCCCTGATGGTGACGAGTTGTTCCCCCGCAATTATGCCCATCTTGCGGCTGACATCCTGCGCGACGCCGACAGAGCGCATCTCCTCGACAGTCTGCTCGAAACGCGGTTCCGGCGACTAGTCGCCCACTATCGTCAGTATCTTCCGGAAAACGGAGATCTGCAGATGAAGCTGCAGGCACTTGCCAGACGACGGTCCGCGGAAGGATACCTTGCCGAGGTCGAGGCTGAGGCTGACGGTTCAGTACGACTGGTGGAAAAGAATTGTGCCATCAGGCAGGTGGCGGAACTCTTTCCAGCTTTGTGCCGTGCAGAGGCCAGAATGTTGGCCAATCTAGTGGGTGCGGAGGTGGAGGAAGTTCACTGTATAGCCATTGGAGCCAATCGCTGCGAGTTTCGTATTCGACCCAACACCGGTGGCTCAACCAGGGCTGAATAACGGTCTGCTACCGCGGCATCCTACTCACGGAATGAGTAGCGCCAGCTCTCCGGCTCTTGGAGTCGCCGTTGGATTGCTGCAGCGCCTCCTCATTGGGGGGAAAAACAATGAAAGAGACAGGCGTCGTTCGCCGCATGGATGAACTGGGTCGAATCGTCATTCCTAAGGAGATCCGTCGTACGCTACGCATACGTGAGGGCGATCCGCTCGAGATCTTCATCGACCGGGGCAACGAGGTCATCCTGAAGCGGTACGCCCCCATCACCGCTGTCGAAGATCACGCCCAGGAATATGCAGAAGCGCTGCATGATTCTCTGGGCCTTATTGCCATTGTGGCCGATACACAGGAAGTTGTAGGTGTCGCCGGCGCCCCCAAGAAGCAGCTCTTGGGTCGGGCAGTCAACGAAGATGAGTTGTCTCGAATCGCACAGGCAGAAGGGGGCACCGTCAGCCAAACCACCGGACAGCCGGCTATCATCGATGGTTTCGAGCCCGAAAGCCAGGTCATTGCCCCCATCCGCCGCAACGGCGAGTTGGAGGGTGTAGTCATCGTGGCTAGCCGCGATCCCAAGCGTCCGGTCGGAGAACTCGAACAGACAGTTGCTCGGACTGCAGCCGACTTTCTTGCCCGGCAGCTTCGCTAGGAAGTTCCAGGCGCACGTTTTGCCCCAACCCTATTGACAGCTGCCATTACCGGGATATATTAGTTGGATGTCAGCACTCACCGCGTGCGAGTGCTAACAATCTGTCAGCATTTGGTGCGGTGCGGTACGCGACCGTACGCCCCCTGCACCGCGCCGGCATCACGTTAAGGAGGGACGGATAGTGCTGAAGCCACTGGCTGATCGGGTAGTCGTAAAACCGATTGAGCAGGAAGAAAGGACCAAGGGCGGCATCGTGCTGCCGGATACCGCCAAGGAAAAGCCCCAGGAGGGCGAGATCGTGGCCGTCGGTCCCGGCCGGCTCCTCGACAACGGGCAACGGGCTCCCCTCGAGGTAGCGGTGGGAGACCGGGTGCTGTTTGCCCGCTACAGCGGCACCGAATTCAAGGTCGATGGTGAGACCTACCTGGTGCTGAGAGAGAGCGACATCCTGGCCGTCAATGCCTGAGCCAGGCACGATGTCTGGCACACGGGTCCTGCCAAGAGAGGCCCGGGTAGAAACGCCAGTTTACGAGACTGATTTCCAAGCTCATAAGGAGGTCCGGAGATGGCAGCCAAGCAACTCGCGTTCGATGTGGATGCCCGCAAGGCCCTGGAACGGGGTGTAAACAAGGTGGCCAACGCGGTCAAGGTCACCCTCGGGCCGAAGGGCCGCAACGTCGTGCTGGAGCGCAAGTACGGCTCCCCTGTCATTACCAAGGACGGTGTCACGGTAGCCAAGGAGATCGAACTCGAGGATCCGTACGAAAACATGGGGGCTCAGCTCTGCAAGGAGGTAGCCTCCAAGACCAACGACATCGCCGGTGACGGCACTACCACCGCCACGGTCCTGGCCCAGGCCATCGTGCTCGAAGGTCTCAAGAACGTGGCCGCCGGCGCGAACCCGATGGAATTGAAGAAGGGTATCGACAAGGCCGTCGAGACGGTGATCGACGACCTCAAGAAGCGGGCGATCCCGGTTGAGGGCCGTCAGGACATCGCCCACGTGGCCAGCATCGCCGGCAACGACGACGAGATCGGCCAATTGATCGCCGAGGCCATGGAGAAGGTGGGCAAGGATGGGGTCATCACCGTCGAGGAATCGAAGGGGACCGGCACCACCGTCGAAGTCGTAGAGGGTATGGAGTTTGACAAGGGCTACAGTTCCGCCTACTTCGTCACCAACGCCGAGAGTATGGTGGCCGAGCTCGAAGACCCCTTCATTCTGATCCATGAGAAGAAGATCTCCAATGTTCGTGATCTCGTCCCCGTACTCGAAAAGGTCGTTCAGGCCGGGCGGCCGCTCCTCATAATCGCTGAGGACGTCGAGGGCGAGGCACTTGCCACCCTGGTGGTAAACAAGATTCGTGGCACCCTCAACGTGTGCGCGGTCAAGGCCCCCGGTTTCGGCGATCGGCGCAAGGCCATGCTCGAGGACATCGCCATCCTTACCGGTGGCACCTTCCTCTCCGAGGACCTCGGCATCAAGCTGGAGAACGTCACCCTCAACCAGCTTGGCCGTGCCCGGCGGGTCAAGGTCGAGAAGGAGAGCACCACGATCATCGAAGGTGCTGGCGACTCCAGCAAGATCAAGGGCCGGGTCGAGCAGATCCGCCGGCAGATCGAAGAGACCGAGTCCGACTATGACCGGGAGAAGCTGCAGGAGCGTCTGGCGAAGCTCGCTGGCGGTGTTGCGGTGATCAAGGTCGGCGCCGCCACTGAAACCGAGCTGAAGGAGAAGAAGCACCGGATCGAGGATGCCGTCAATGCCACCCGGGCGGCAGTTGAGGAAGGCGTCATCCCCGGCGGTGGTACCTCTCTGATTGCCGCCGTTCCTGCAGTTGAGAAACTGGAGGGCCAGCTTGCAGGCGATGTCAAGGTCGGCGCCTCCATTGTCAAGCGGGCGCTCACCGAGCCCCTGCGGCAAATCGCCAACAACGCTGGCTGGGAAGGTTCGGTCGTCGTGGAGCGCGTCAAGCAGGGCGATGGCCGCCTCGGATTCAACGCTGCGTCCGAGCAGTTCGAGGATATGATCAAGGCCGGTATCATCGACCCGGTCAAGGTCACCCGCATTGCCTTGCAGAACGCTGCCAGCATCGCTGGCATGGTCCTCACGACGGAGGCGCTCGTCTCCGAGGTACCCAAGCAGGAGAAGCCGGCTGCTGCTCCGGCAGCGCCCGACATGGATTTCTAATACGTCTACGTCACGTTTGGCGTACGGCACAGTCCGGGTTGTCGCCCGCCAAGGGCGGCAGTCCGGATTTTTTCTTTGCTTCCCTGAACGTCCTGGTTACGATTTGAGTCGAGAGGATCGACAAGGGGGTTGAACGGCGTGAACGGCGCGAGCTACTGCCGCTGCCAGACGGAAATCGGGCCCCTCTGGGTGGGTTGGACCGACCGGGGAATCAATTGGATCGGCTTCTCCTCCCCGCCGAAAGGCGCGGCACGGCTGGACCAGAGCCGCCAGGCGGAGTTGACTCAGATACTGAACAATTGGTTCACCGGCCGCGAATATGACGGGCCGCTCGACCTGACCGAGTTGCCGGTCTTTACACAGAAGGTCCTCGCGAAAGTGCGGGAAATCCCCCGCGGCGAAGTGCGTTCATATGGATGGGTGGCCCGGGAGGTCGGCCGGCCGCACGCGGCAAGAGCGGTGGGAAACGCCCTGGCCCGCAATCCGATCCCGCTCTTGATACCCTGCCACCGGATCATCCCGCAATCCGGCCGCCTGGGTCACTATTCAGGAGGCGGACCGCGAATGAAAGCACACCTGCTGGCCCTGGAGGGAGCGGTTCTACCGGACGGAACTTCCCTCTCCCTTTACCTTCCCTTCTTTAGCCAGGACTCCAGGTGACGGCGGCCGGACGGAGTCAAAAGATACCGCTGCAGGCCGCTGGGCGGTAACCCTTTCGCCCCCGCCGGCCCTGCTGCCCCCCCTGACCCCGCCAGGCCGGCGGGCCCCAACCAGGTTTGCGACGTTCTGGCGAGCGGACACCCATTGCAGTAAGGTGCCGGTGAAGGTTCTTCGCCCCCGTGAGCGGGTACCAACCAACCCCGCCTGACCATATCATCGAGCATGGCATCGAGCAACTCAGAAGAGATACCGAGCCGGCGCCGCATGCTGCTGCGGTCGATCATCCCCCCGGTCAGGAGCGACTGCAGTAAGCTGGCCGGGGTATTCCTGACGGATGTATGCACATAGCTCACCCCGCAATCAGAAGACTAGCCGTCCCACCGTATGGACGGCCGCCCCCGCCGCCAGCGAGATCATGACACTTCCAACCACGCCCGCCACAAACCAGACACGACTTTTCAACTCGTCCCGCATAACCCTGGCCGTGGCCAGACATGGGAAGTAGAGCATGAAAACAGTGAGGAAGCTCAGAGCCTGGGCGGGGCTGTAGGCGGTCCGCAAAAGTACCGGCAGTCCGGCATCGCCCAGTCCGGCTGCCCCGACTCCCCCGGCCGAAGCCAGGCTGACCGCCAGCGTGGAAAGGGCTGTCTCCTTGGCCACCGCTCCGGATACCAGGGCGACCCCCATCCGCCAATCCATACCCAGCCAGCCCAAGACCGCAGCCAGTGCCCGCCCCACCCAACCTGCCAGGGTGTTCTCTACCGGTACTCCCCATGGGAGGTGGCTGAGGAGCCAGAAGCCGATGGTGGCCAGCAGAATGATGCTTCCCGCCTTTTGCAGGAAGTGGCGGACCTCATGCCAGGTTCCCAGCACAAGAGTCCGCAGGGACGGCCAGTGGTAGTCGGGAAGTTCGAGGAGAAAGGGTGAGAATCTTCCCCCCAGGAGCTTGCGGCGCAGCAAGAAGGCAAACAGGGCCACGAGTACAGCATCCAGGGCCAGCAATCCAATGAGCACGAACGTCGCCGGGAGCGGCGGGAAGAAGGCGGCAACCAGGAACGTCATCACGCCCAGACGGGCGGCACAGGGTATCAGTGGTTCGAGCAAGATGGCAGCCCGCCGGTCGTCATGGTTGTCGAGGATACGCGCCGCCAGAACGCCTGGCACATTGCAGCCATACCCGGTCAGCAGTACGAAGAAGACCCGTCCATGGAAACCCAGGTACTGCATCCACCGGTCCAGCAGGAAGGCGGCCCGGGCCAGATAACCACTGTCTTGAAGGAAGGCAAAGAGAAAGAAGAA
>JBLNBY010000168.1:0-6905 GCA_050260295.1 Bacteroidota bacterium | reverse complement strand
CAATCCACCAGGGCAATTAAGTCTGCGGCCTTCTTCTCGTGTCAACAGTCGGAACGAGGCGGCCACAAAAAAGGGCAGTTGCAGCTCGTAGCCGCAACTGCCAACCCTTCTGAACGTATGGGCTTGCATCCACAATAGCAATGCCTCAGCAATGCCTCTGCCCACGGACCTAATGCTTCGCTTCTGCCCAGCCCTAGGTCCTGAGGACTCAGTCGAAACTCAGCCGACCAAGACTCAGTCGACTACGTAAGGCAGCAGCGCCATCTCACGTGCACGCTTGATAGCCATCGTGAGGCTGCGCTGATGACGTGCGCAGTTGCCGGTGATCCGCCGGGGCAGGATCTTCCCGCGCTCGCTCATGAAGCGACGCAGCCGGCTGACATCTTTATAGTCGACCATGTCGATCCAGTCCTGGCAGAAGGCACATACCTTACGGCGCTTGCGCCCCTTGCGATCTCTTGCCATGAGCCTTCACCTGCCATCAGAATGGAACTTCGGGTCCGTCGTATTCATCTTCTCCGGGAAGGTCGCCTGGGAAGCCAGCGCCAGCACCACCTGGCAGGCCAAAGCCGGACTCGCCGCCGTGTTCATCACCGTGGCCCATGCCACCGCCACCGCCCTGGCCGCGACCAGAATCCAGGAAACGGACCTCGTTGGCGACGATCTCCACCGCCCGCCGCCGCTGCCCGTCCTGGCCTTCGTAGTCCCGGACCTGGAGTCTGCCATCCACGGCCACCAGCCGGCCTTTACCCAGATAGTTGGCGCAGGTTTCGGCAAGCTTGTTCCAGGTGACTATGTCGAAGAAATCCGCCTGTCGCTCCCGCTCTTGCCCGGCGGCACCCGCACTGCCACCGCTGGCAAAGCCACGGTCAACCGCAAGGCGAAAGTTGGTGACCGCCTTGCCGGTCTGCGTATAGCGCAACTGCGGGTCGGCCACGAGACGACCGATCAAAATCACCTTGTTGAACAAGCTGCGCACCCCCATTCAAGCAGCTCAACTTTGCTACGAGGGTATGAGCCTGGATGAGGTTTTGGTATGGGCTCAAGCCCTTTCGGCCGTCTCCTCGGCCACAGGTTGAGCCTCTGCCGCGCCATCTGCCTCCACCACGCCGGCCACGTCGCCGGCTTCGGCTCTGCCATCAGCCTCTACCTGCTCACGAGGAACTTCTCCCGGCGTTTCCGCAGCCGCCCCTGCCTGAGCCCCTGCATTGCCACCGGTCACGGCATTCTGGCGGCGGGTTGCCTGAGCAATCCGAGCCCTGCGGGTTACCGGGTTTGGCCGGACGATCATGTGCCGGAGAACACCATCGGTAATACGCAGCACCCGGCCGAGCTCGGCGGCAGTCTTGGGCTCCGCCTCGAACTGGATCACCACGTAATAGCCTTCAGTTGTCCCACCGATCTCGTAAGCCAGCCGGCGCCGTCCCCAGCGGTCGACCTTGCTCACCTGCCCGCCTTCGCCAGTAATGATCCCCTGGATGCGGTCGAGCATCTGGGCCACCGCTTCGTCGCCCTCGACCTTGCCTGGGTCAAAGATCACCATCAATTCATACGGGCGCACCTGGCTTCACCTCCTCCCCTTGGACTAGCGGCTCCAACTTTTGCATTGGAGCGGGGTGTGACAAACCAGCGTGATTATACCATCGGGTGCAGGGGGTGACAATCCCTTCCTGCCACTTTTCTCCAGAATCCCGGGCGCCTGCCTGCTGCCACCGCGCCTGTTCCCACAAGAGCACGTACTTGCGCTCGGCTTCCTTGATCCAGAAAGCAGCATGTTCAACTTCTGCCGGGGTCGTAGCCCACTCGAAATAGTTGAGGGCTTGCAGCCATTCCCGGTGGGCGCGTTCAGCCCGCTGCAGCAGGTCGCGGTTCACAAACTCTTGCCGGGCGCGAAGCTCCCTTTGCCGGCGAAGCTGGATGTGTGAGATGACTGCCAGGCGCGCGGCCCGGCCCAGAACTGCCGGAAAACGGACCAGTGCCGGCACCCAGCGGGACGGGTGTAGTGATCGCCACCGGCCGAGCCGACCGAATTTACCCCGAGCAACCCGAGCAACCCGTCCATTGCGCAGACCGATGCGAGTCACCCGCACCCTCTCGCTCATACTGGTGTTTCCACCCTTCGTTGGTAGTGTCTAACCCCAGTATGAACGGCCTGCCGCCTCGCTATCCGACCTTACTTTCCTTGGCGGACATTGACCGCAAGATATGACAGGAGGGACCGCGTCTCACGCAGAATTACCTGGTAACCAGCTCAGCTTTGGGATCAGGCTTAGACCCCGGGAGGTGCTAGCTTTGGACCGGGAAGGCGAAGTGTTCCTTTCAATAGTTATACCTGCATACAACGAATCCCGGCGGTTGGGCCCCTCGCTGGAGAGTATTGCCGTGTACATCGAGCAGCAGTCGTTCCCTTGTGAGGTGATTGTGGTCAGCGATGGCAGTACGGACGATACCGTACAGATCGCATGCTCTTTTGAAGGTCGAATTGCCGGCCTTAGGATCATCGATCGAAAGGTAAACCGTGGCAAGGGTTACTCGGTTGCGGAGGGTATGCGGTTGGCTAGAGGCAAGTACGTGCTCTTTACCGACGCCGACCTTTCCACGCCGATCGCAGAAGCCGAGAACCTGCTACGGCATCTGCGCTCCGGCTATGATATTGCCATTGGTTCGCGTGATCTGCCGGAGTCGAACGTTCGGGTTCCCCAACCCTGGCACCGGCGCTTGATGGGCCGGGTCTTCCGGGGGTTAGTCGGTCTCCTCGCTCTGCGGGGAGTTAAGGATACCCAATGCGGCTTTAAGGGTTTCACGCGGGAAGCGGCGGAGGAGGTCTTCGCCCGTGTCACTGTTGACGGGTTTGGCTTCGACATCGAGGCCCTTTATATTGCGGAAAAGCTGGGCTATCGCATCGTCGAGGTGCCAGTTACCTGGGCCGATTCTCCAGAAAGCAAAGTCAATGTCCTGGCCGATCCCCTCCGGATGTTTGCTGACCTGATCCGCATACACTGGCGTCACTTTCGGATCTCTGCTCTGGCCGCCCGGCGGGAGACAGCTCTGGCGGAGAATCATCGATGAGACCGGGTACGACCATCGCCATCTCCATCCTTCTTGGCGTTTTCGGGCAATTGGCCCTGAAGAAGGGAATGAGCGTCTTCGGAGCGGTAGAGAAGCTCAGCCCCGGGACCATCATCGGCATGGTCACACAGCCTTTCGTCGTCGCTGGCCTGTTCCTGTATGCAGTAAGCGCTGTGATGTGGCTAGTCGTCCTTTCCAAAGTGGAGCTGAGTACTGCCTATCCAATGTTGAGCCTGGGATATGTGTTGGTGGTGCTGCTCTCCTGGTTGTTCTTCCGGGAAGGTCTGTCGGCGACAAAATCCCTAGGCGTGTTGCTGATTTGTGTTGGGGTGGCTCTCATTGGTAGACCGTAGGAGGCCACTGCACTTCCCAATCGATCATGAGCAGCACTGAGTTGAGTTGAGTTTAGTCGAGCTGAGACAGCCTAGTAGTGTTCCGATGCGTGTTGGAGGTCGCGTCATTGCAGGATGACAATAGGTCGTGGCAAAAACGTAACCGGCTGGTGCACGTCTACCGCGGCTTTGTGGCGTTAACACTTATCTTGATCCTGCTGGTTTGTCGACAGCTGGTCTTGCGGAAACCAGCGGAAATTGACCTGCGCCAATACCCACCGGTGGGAGCGGGAACACAATTGACGACCCCGAATTCATTTATCGTTAGTGATCCCTATGCTTATCCCGGCATTTATCACAAGGCGCAATTGCACGTGCATACAAGCCGGTCGTTTGATGGTCACTGGTCCGTAAAAGAGGCAGTCCAAGCCTACCATGATGCCGGGTATACTTACGTGGCGCTCACAGATCATGACAAGGTAACCATTTACCGAGACCTCGACGGGCCAGAGTTTGTGACGATTGCTGGAGAGGAGAACACAGTGCCTTGGCCGTTTTGGCCGCTCGGTGCCCACATGCTGAGGCTGTTTGTGGGAACACACGGGAGAAGCGGCAATGCACAGAGACGAATCGACAGCGCCCGGGACGCGGGAGGTATCGCCGGGCTCGCCCACCCGAGTTGGGTTGGCAATCTCCAGACGGGCCAGTGGACAGTTTCCCAGATGCTGGCCCTCACCGGTTACCAGCTGGTGGAAGTGTATAACCCCCATTCAGATCCGCAGGAGGATACGCGACGATGGCATGAGCTGATCAGGCGGCTGGGTCCCAGTCGGCCGGTGTGGGCCATAGCCGTGGACGATTCCCATAGTCCGGAACTCTTCAACCACGGTTGGATCGTGGTCAAGACCGAGGGCGTATCTCAAGAGGCATTGAAAGCGGCGTTGCAGCGGGGGAGTTTTTACGCAACAACCGGAGTAAGCGTAGATTTCGGCGCGGAAGATAACCGTATCATGGTACGCGTCCTCGACGAAGAGCCCGCCGAGATCCGCTTCATTGACAGCACGGGAGCAGCAGTTAAGCAGGTGACCGGTCTTTTTGCCCAGTATGCACCTTCCGGTGGCGAAGTTTTCATACGCGCTGAAGTGAGGAGCCAGTCCCAAAAAACGGCCTGGTCCCAGCCATTTTGGCTAATACCAGATGCAGGCCGAGGCAGTCCCCAGTAGTGTGACTAGTAGCCTTTCTTCAGCGGCCGCTCGGGTCAAGCAGGGCTACCATTTACATAGAGAAGGTGCTGGCAGGGAGAAGCGGGAGGAAATGCTTGCGAGGAAAGGTGACGCACAGGGTCATGGATCCCATGAAGGCTGCATGACCAACCCCGGCCCGCGGCGGCCGTATCTGGTGCTTTGGGCGCTGGTGCTTTTAGTGATTCTTGCCCGGTTGGGCTATTCCAGTTTGTGGGATATCGATGAAGCGATCTACGGAGAGATCTCTCGTGAGATGGTGGAGAGCGGGGATTGGGTGGTCCCGCACTGGAACTATGCGCCCCGTTACGATAAGCCACCGCTAACACTCTGGCTTACGGCTGCATTCATCCGGATTTTCGGAGCCAGTGAGCTGACAGTTCGCCTCACTACCGCCCTTTTCGGTGTGGCAGGTATGCTGCTGACGGCACTCTTTGGCCGGCATCTGTTTGGAGCGAATGCTGGGTGGACGAGCGGCCTGGTTCTTGGTACCAGCATAGCTTGGTTTCTGGAGTCCCGGATAGGAATTATTGACACGGCTCTCAGTTTTTTCATTAGCCTGACGATGTTCGCAGGTTGGCTGGCCATAAACGAGAGAAAGCAGCCATACTACCTTCTGCTCTGGGGCGCTGCCGCCCTGGGTACCCTCACCAAGGGACCAATTGCGCTACTCCTTCCGGGCGGTGCGCTACTTTTCTGGCTTGGCCCGCGGCGGGCGTTTCGAGAGCTGCGCAAGGGATGGTTTTGGCTGGGCGTTGCCCTCTTCGTGCTCATTGCTGCACCTTGGCACCTCGCCATCTGGCAGCGGGAGGGAATGGCGTGGTTTAGTGACTACTTCGGTTACCACATGTTCACCCGGTTTACTCAGCCAATCGAGGAACATGGCCAACCGTGGTTCTATTATGTGATCGTCATCCTGATTGGCTTTGTGCCTTGGAGCCCGCTGCTCTGGTTTTCAGGCAGACAAACCCTTTCCCGCCTGTGGAACCAGGCACACTTACGCGACCTCGGCCTCAATCATCCGCGGCAGGGAACCCAGCCAACCTCTCTGATTTCCGGCCTCAAGCTGCTCCTTTGGTGGTTTGGAACTGTACTGATGTTCTTCTCTCTCTCCAGCACCAAGCTACCGGGGTATGTCTTGCCTGCGTTCATCCCGCTTGCGATCCTGACAGGACAGTGGCTGGACAGCATCCCGGACACAACCAGCGAATTGCGGCTGCTGAAACGCTACGTTCTGGGAGCCGCGATCGTCTCCCTTATTTCGCTGTTGGCTCTCATGAGCTTGAGGAAGCTCGTACCGGTTGATTATCTTCGAGCCTACCGGATGCTCCTATTCTTTCCTATGGCGTTGCTCGCGGGTGCGGCTGCTGCCTGGCTCGTGGGGCATTGCTTTGCCGGGCGGGGTACACTGGTAACGGCTCTCGTACTGGTGGCAGTGGCTTCGGCAGCCGGGTTCAATTGGGTACTGCAGCCAATTGCCGAAGAATTCAAGCCTGGAAAGCCACTCGCTTTACAGGCTGCGAATACGGCAACGCCGCAGCATCGTATTGTGAGCATGCTGGGGATTGCTAGCCCCACCTTCTACGTGCGCCGGCAGGTACGTTACGCTCATTCCGAGCAGGAAGTGGAGGGCATCATCCAACGGAGCGCCAACCCGCTGCTGCTTCTTGTACCAAAACAGGTCGGTGCACAGCTCGCCGGGCGATACCCGGTAGAGGAGATAGCCAGCCACTCCCTGGGGGTGTTGCTAGAGCTCAAACCCTAGCAGCCTATGGGACGAACTGAAGTCACTTTGGCTTCGGCGGCTACAGCGGTTACAGCAGCTACAGCGCCGCGAGGGCAACAGCTTTGACTAGAGTTGCCGGCGTCCCTCCAAGGCCCGGCTGAGGGTCACCTCATCCACGTACTCGAGATCGCCGCCAACCGGCAGGCCGTAAGCGATACGGCTCACCCTGATACCGGCCGGCTTCAAAAGCCTCGCCAGGTACATGGCGGTCGCCTCCCCTTCC
Source organism: Bacteroidota bacterium (assembly GCA_050260295.1). Lineage (GTDB taxonomy): Bacteria > Bacillota > Limnochordia > Limnochordales > DUMU01 > DUMU01. Next base: position 254 of record JBLNBY010000168.1, on the reverse strand, counting down.
ACCGTCGAGTTCGTGGCCAGGATGACTTCTTCCACCGGGTGCTGTTGCAGGCGGACCATCAATTCCTTGATGCGCAGGTCGTCCGGCCCGACGCCTTCCATGGGCGAAATCGCTCCGTGCAGGACGTGGTAGCGCCCGCGAAACTCTCCGGTTCGCTCGAGAGCGAAGACGTCGCGAGGCTGTTCAACCACGCACAGCAGGAGGTCATCCCGGCGTGCATCGGTACACAGGCGGCACGGGTCGACATCCGTAAT
>JBLNBY010000167.1:0-2996 GCA_050260295.1 Bacteroidota bacterium | reverse complement strand
TTTCACTGACGTCCACGACTTTGCCCCGGAAGATATCGACCACCTGCAGGATCTCGGCACGTGAACTGGCGTCGGCGTTCACCTTGATGAGGACCAGCTCCCGATCGACTGCCGGATCGTTGGTGACGTCGCTGATCTTGATAACGTCAACGAGCTTGTGGAGCTGCTTGGTCAGCTGTTCGAGCTCGTCACCATCCGCCTGCGCCACCAGCGTCATGCGGGAGATGCCCGGCAGCTCGCTCGGCCCAACCGAAATGCTCTCGATGTTGAACCCACGGCGGCTGAAGAGCCCGGCCACCCGGGCCAGCACCCCCGCCTTGTTTTCCACCAGCACCGCCAGGGTGTGTTTCATGCCTGCCCCTCCCTTCGCACCGCGCCCGCTTGCCCGGCCTGCGCCCGCGCTTCCCGCTGCTCCTTGGCCTTCTTCAGCTCCTCGAGCCCCATTATCTGCGCCACGCTCTTGCCCGCCGGGATGAAGGGCCAGACGTTCTCCCCGGGAGCAACCTGGAAGTCGATGACTACCGGCCCCTCGACTTCCATGGCCCGCCGCAGGGTAGGGATGACATCTTCCGCCTTGCGCACCACCATGCCGGTGGCGCCATAGGCCTCTGCCAGGCGGGCAAAGTCGGGACTGACCATCCGGCTGGCGCTGTAGCGCTCGCGGTAGAAAAGCTCCTGCCACTGCCGGACCATGCCCAGGAAGGTGTTGTTGAGGACGCAGACCTTGACCGGCAGGTTGTTTTCCACGGCGGTGGCCAGCTCCTGGACATTCATCTGGAAACTACCGTCGCCGCTGATGCAGAAGACCGCTGCATCGGGCCGGCCCACCTGGGCACCGATGGCCGCCGGGAAACCGAATCCCATCGTTCCCAAGCCGCCGGAGCTGACGAATTGACGCGGCTGGTCGAAGAGATAGTACTGGGCGGCCCACATCTGGTGCTGGCCCACGTCCGTGGCGATGACGGCGTTGCCGCCCGTCAGCTCGTAAACCTTCTCCACCACGAACTGCGGCATCAGCGCCCCGCCCCGCTCCACGTAACCGAGGGGATACTCCTCTTTCCACGCCTGGATCTGCGCCAGCCATTCGGTGTGCAGCGCCGGTTCGACCTGGTCGAGCAGCGCCCGCAGCACCAGCCGGGCATCACCCACTATGGGGATCTGCACCTTGACGTTCTTGCCGATCTCGGCCGGGTCGATGTCGATGTGGATCTTGACCGAGTTGGGTGAGAAGGTGCGTACGTCGCCGGTCACCCGGTCGTCGAAACGGACACCCACCGCGATCAGCAGATCACACTGATCGAGGGCGAAGTTGGCCGCCACCGTCCCGTGCATGCCGGGCATGCCGAGGAAGAGCGGATGCCGTCCCGGGAATGCCCCCAACCCCATCAGCGTCGTGGTGGTGGGAATACTGCAACGTTCCGCAAGCTCGAAGACCTCACGGGCCGCCCCGGAGGCGATCACGCCGCCGCCCACGTAAAGGATCGGCCGCTTGGCTTCGGAAATCGCCTTGGCCGCCTCCTGGATCTGGCGGGGATGGCCGTGGTATGTAGGTTTGTATCCGGGAAGTTCCACGTCGACCGGATACTCGAAATCTACTTCGGCCGTGGCCACGTCTTTGGGCAGGTCAATCAGGACCGGGCCCGGGCGACCAGTGGTGGCGATATGGAAGGCCTCACGTATGATCCGGGGCAGGTCCGCTGGATTCTTCACCAGGTAGTTGTGCTTGGTGATGGGCAGGGTGATACCGGTGATATCCGCTTCCTGGAAGGCGTCCCGGCCGATCGCGTCCCGTCCCACCTGCCCGGTGATGGCGACGATGGGGATGGAGTCCATGTGGGCGGTAGCCAGGCCCGTGACCAGGTTGGTCGCCCCCGGGCCGGAAGTGGCGATACAGACCCCGGGCTTGCCGGTGGCCCGGGCATACCCGTCCGCCATGTGGGCTGCACCCTGTTCATGACGGGTCAGTATGTGGCGAATCTTGGAGTCGTACAGATAGTCGTATACACCGAGGATAGCCCCTCCGGGATAGCCAAAGACGACCTCGACTCCCTCACGTTCCAATGCCGCGACGACAGCCTGTGCACCCTTCATTCGCATCCGGTTGACCCTCCTCAAGGCCCGAAATGATCAAATGGTTAAAAAAAGACCTTCGTCCCCCCAAATCGGGGACGAAGGGTAAACCTGCGTGGTACCACCCCGCTTGCCGCTGCCCTGGTCAAGTAGCGACCGCTCTCGTTTCCGGCCAGCCGGCCAGTCTCCCTTGGCCAACACATCTCGTAGCCACCGGGTCACTGATCAGCCACCGAAAACGCCGCACTGTAACGGGTGCGCATTCCCCAGCCCACCTGCCGGAGTCCCGTCCGCACCTACTTGCAGCTGTAGAGCGCCCTTCTTCACAACTCACGCAACTCGTGAACTGCTGGCAGCTTGCGCCTGTCTGCCGCTGCTTTCGGCTGGAAGCTCAGGGGTGAGTTCACCACGTACGGGAGTGTCGGTTTGCACCACCCACCGACTCTCTTCTACCCCTTCCCGGGCTACTACTCCCCGTCGTCGCCTTTAACCATCTTTCTTAGCTGGTCGGAGACGGCTGAGTTGCCAAAACTCAACGATGCCGTCGATGTTGTGAAATACTATAAACGGGGGTAGCGCCGGTGTCAACCCTTCCCTGAGTCGAAAACTCATCTTCGCGGCCGGTCCAACACTCGAGCCCTGTGGCCACCCGAACCGTGCCGGCTGCCGGCGGCCCGGCAGGGCGCCACGGCCTTCGGCCTACCCCATGGTTTACCGCAAGTTCGCCAGGCGGGCCCCAAACTCCTCGGCCTGCTTGACGTTGGCGATGGTGGCAAAATCCCGTACGAACGCTCCCTCACGCTCAAGCAGCGCCATCACATGCCGCAGCGCCATCTGACTGGCGAGGGCCCGGGGAGTAACGAACGCCGCCGCCGGCACACCCTCCAACCGGCGACAGCGCTTGAGCGTCGGTGCGATGTCCTCCG
>JBLNBY010000166.1:0-4462 GCA_050260295.1 Bacteroidota bacterium | reverse complement strand
TGGTCTGATCGGCCACTTCACCAATAACCTCCAGGATGCGCCCGATGTCCCGGGCATGGCTTTCCAACTCCTGAATCAGGTTGTAGGACGAAGTTGCATCGGTTTTGATACGGGCAATACTCGCGTTGACCTTCTTGATCACCTCGCCGCCCTCATTGGCCGTGCTGGAGTTGTTCGTTACCGCAACCCGGACTTTCTCGAGAAGCGACCGGGTGGTCTCCAACGCCGAACTGCTGGCGGCCACTTTGCCCAGGACTTCCCGAACGCTCGCCACCTGATTCTCGGCCCCCTGGGCTACCTGGTTGACAGCAGCACTCAACTGGCCAAGCGAGCCGGCACTGTTGTTAACGGCTGCGGTCTGCTCCTGAGCCCCCTGGGCCACCTGCTGGATGGTATTGGCGATCTGTTCGATGGTAGCGGCAAACTCTTCCGTCGATGCCGACAACTCCTGGCTGGCGGCCGATAGATCATGGGCAGCCCCCACCGCCGCCCCGATGAGGCGCTTCATATTGTCACGCATGCGACCGACCGCTTGGCTCAATACCTGTACCTCGTCCCCCGTCTTGATCTCCGGCATCGCGACCGTCAGGTTACCAGCAGCAAGCTCACCAGCCACTTCCGTCAGTTGCGCCAGAGCACGGGTGATGGCGTTGCTCAGCAAGAAAGCCGCCCCGAGGCCCAAGAGGACCGCCACCACCAGCAACGCCACGGTTATGGTCAAGCCGAACTGCTGTGAACTTTCGGCTGCTGCCACCAGGTTCGCTTGCTTCTGCTCGAAGTCGCTCTGCCACTCGTTCAGCGTCTTGTCCAACCGTGTATTGATATCGTTGCCCTTAGTCTGGAGGGCTACCGCCGCGTCCTGTCCCCCATTACTGAGCAATTGGCGTCCAAAAGCCGTATATTCCTCGGAAATTGCTTTGAGCTGTTCCAGATACTGTTCGTAGCCCATTCCCGCGGTCAGAGTTTCCAGGGTATCCATGGTCGCACCGACCTGTTCCGTAGCGCTATTGAACGCTTCGGCCTGGGCGGGGTCGTACGTAAGCAAGAAGCCCTGCAGTTTCGCACCCTGATTCAGCATCTCCCCGCGAAGCTTCTCCAGGTTCAGGGAGACGGGCAGCAGCTTGTCGGTTATTTGTTTGTAATCGTTCACAATCATGCGCTGGACAATAAGAGTTGTCGCGCCGACGATGGCGAACAACAGCAGGACTCCCAGAAAGCCCAACAGCACTTTGGAACGGATTGCCAGCTTCAGCTTCACTCAATTCCACCTCAGTCCCGAAAGAGTCATACACTCACCTCCTTGCTTCGGTAGATTTGACCCCCGCCTTTATACGAGCCCGGGCGCTTGGGGTGCAGCGGCTGGCGGGGGGGACCCGCGTATCTCCCTCCGCCGGGGCTGTCCCAACACCACTTGTGTTTCCCGTCACACATGGCGTTTTGACAGAAGATAGGAAACACTCTTGTATCTGTATCCGAAATCGGTAGACAGGAAGGCTCAGGTAGATCTGCCTGAGCCGCAACCGGATTGCGCCATCTGCAGCACTTTGGCGTTCGCGCAGCAGCCCGGTGGAGCGAATGCCCAGGCTGTCGTCGGCGGCAACGTGCAGCAAACCGGCACACCGCAAGCGTACGCCGCCAAACTGGGCAGCCCAGGGGCGACAGCTAGTGGTGGTTGAGTCCGGCAAGGGGCAGGAGATCCCCTCCTGCCCGCCTGCGCTTGGCAGCCACCTCAGCAGTCAGTGCATACAGTCAGCGCATATTCGATCCCTCCGGCGATCACCCGGGCCATGGCCAAAACCAGCGAGAGCCGGGTACTGTGCAAATCGACATGCTCCGTGAAGCCAAGTACGTTGACAACACCCGTCACGACCACATCCCCTACGGGCGGCAACCCGGCCTTGCCCACCCCGGAACCTGGTACGAGCGGCCCCCGTCGTACACTTATCTTACCCACCGATTCGGGACGCCCCAGGCAAGCGTCTACCGCCAGGATGGGCAGTCCCAGAGACCTGGCTTGGGCAACCGCAGCACCTATGTTGATGGCGTTGACGGTCTGCTCGAGACTCCCCAGAACCACCACGTCCAACCCCGCCTCCAGAAGCCGCGAACCGACCAGCGGCCCTAATGCATCCCCGGTGCTGCGATCAGAGCCCACGCAGACCACGGCAAACTCTCGCAGGCCCACCCTCGCCAGTATCGCTTCCCCCAGCCGGCGTGCCGCCTCGCCGTGGTCGTAGGCCACAACCACGCCCTGGTCTTCCCTGTCTTCCCCCGGCCTGTCAAGCGGGCCAGCCTGCCTGGCCCACTGCCACCGCTTCAAAATCGTCCCCGTGCTTCTTCCCGGCAACTCTCCCACCTCCGGGCTCATGTGAGCCTGTGAGGGAGCGCCAGCCCAACAGCCCCCTAGAGACCGCGTTTACCATTATTGCATAAGTTGCACTTAGTTGGGAAGAGTTTCGCACTTTCGAAACGCGGTTACGGTTCAAAGACGATGGCCTGCCTGCTGAAGGTGGTTACCGGGTTAAAGAGGAATTATACAAGGGCTCAGGAACCGCTGACTCCAAATCCTGTTCCAAGAGTGGAGGCTGGCACATGCTGTTGACGACCACGCCCTCCGTCGAAGGAAGGCCCATCCGTCAGTGCAGGAGAGAAGGGCATAACTCAAAACACCCCGTCCGGTGCCCAGGCGAAGGGGTCTGCCCAACACGACCCATACGTCCACTATATCCGACGACGGACCGACGCGGAGCTGGTAGACCTAGCGTGGCCTGTACTCTTCATATACGGTGAAGAATAGATATGCTACGAGGGCTGCAGCGAGCAAGTACAAGAGCCATTCCATCCCCTGCTCACCCCCCAACGAAGAGCAAATACGTCAGATCAGGCTCGACATAAGCCAACTGCAAGTTGCTGGTGACCTTTTAGTCCCATGTTCATTATAGTCAGCATCTCACGCGACGCCGCAGATTAATTCGCTCGTAAACCTTGCAGGTTAAAGGATATGTACTAATCAGGCACGGATATCTTGAAATTGGCGTAAACACTCTATGTGCGGTAGTGCATGAGGAACCGGTGAGCAGCAACGGCTGCGAGACACAACAGAGCCGTGACGAGTATTGGAAAGGCCAGCGGTAAAGCGAAGCAAATGTCCGGGGTAAGGGAGGAGGATCTCCCCCTCCCTCCTCTTTCTATCAACCAAACCGCAAGTTGGACACGGAAAGTATAATCAGTCCTCGATAATAATGTCCTCGATCTGATCACCCGGCTGGATACTCTTCACAACCTCCATGCCGGTAACCACACGGCCGAAAACGGCATACTGCCCATCCAGCCAGTCAGCATCTTCCTTGAGGATGTAGAATTGCGAGCCCGCCGAGTTGGGATCCATGCTACGAGCCATTGCGACCGCACCCACGCGGTTCAACAATTCCGGATTCGTCTCGAGATTGATGGTGTAGCCAGGCCCGCCGGTACCATTCCCGTTTGGATCGCCACCCTGGATTACCCAATCCTCGACCCTATGAAAAGTCAACCCATCGTAAAAGTCGGCCCGGGCCAGCTTGACGAAATTGGCCACCGTCACAGGCATGAGATCACCGCGCAACTCGAGTTCGATGTCTCCGCGGGACGTCTTGAGGGTAACGGGTACTGTCCCCGCCTGTCGAGCAGCTTCGATCTCCGCCTCGGTGGGCGGTGCGAGCACTTCCTGCTCCTGGTGCTCCTGTTGCTCCTGTCGTTGTTCCTCTTGTGGCGGTCCATTCTCCGCCTGATCGCTGTCGCCCCTCGGCCAGGCCACCAGAACCCAGACCAGTACGACCAGCAGCACGCCGGCCACTGTTACTGTGTACGATAGAAATGGCGTCCGCCTCTCTCCCTCCCGATTATTGCGACCTCCTGATGCCACCGCTTCACCTCCTCTGTTCTGCTTTCTGCCGCGTCGGTTTCGCCAGTCTCGATCCTAACCCCTGTTTCTGACGGTGGTGAGTGCGTACTCTCACAGTGTCGAGCGCGTACCCCGGCGCCCCGTTTCCAGCCAATACATCGTCGCTTCCCCAGCAGTACCCAGAGCGAATGGGACATGGTAGACTGGAAGTTGCTTGCAGCATGGATAGAAGTCCGGGCAGGGAGGAAAGCATCAGCATGCCCCGCGTACGAGTGGTCACTGATAGCACGGCCGACCTTTCATCCGAGTTGATCGAACGCTTCGATCTTACCGTCATACCTCTCTATGTTCGCCTGGACGATCAGGTTTACCGGGATGGAGTCGAACTACGACCCGAGCGTCTTTTCCAATATGTAGCCGCCACCGGCACCTTACCCCAAACTTCGATGCCGACTCCCGCCGACTTCGAAACCGTCTTCCGCCAGATAATCGGCGCGGGCGACGACGTCATCTACGTCGGGCTGTCCTCCCATCTCTCGGGGACCATTCAGTCGGCCCGCCTGGCCGCACAATCCTTCC
>JBLNBY010000165.1:0-4120 GCA_050260295.1 Bacteroidota bacterium | reverse complement strand
CAGAAGAGACAGTCACTCGGATGGTCGCCGAGCAGGAGTTGGAGTACCTCCCGCCGCGCCTCCCGCACCCGCACCGACTGGGTGTAAATCTCCATGCCGTCCCGAACCACGGTCGTGCAGGCGGTCTGCAACTTGGGGACCCCGGCAATCTCGACCAGACAGAGCCGGCAGGCTCCGATCCCCGGAAGGCCTTCGAGGTAGCAGAGAGTAGGTACGGAAAAGCCGGCTTCCCGCAGCACCGCAAGGAGGTTTGCTCCCTGCGGGGCCTGGAGCGGCTGACCGTTTACCTTGATCGTGACCATGGGGACTCCCGTGCCGCCGTTAACGTGAAGACTTATTTCGCTCATGCTGCTACCCCCACCTCAGACAGCCTTGACCGCCCCGAAGTTGCACACCCGCAGACAGAGGGCGCAGCGGATGCAGACATCCGGGTTGATCTGGTACTTCTTGCCCTTCTCGCCGCTGATCGCTCCGCTGGGACAGGCCCGTGAACACTGAGCGCAGCCCTGGCAGAGGGCCTCGTCGATGCTGTAAGTGAGCAGATCCGAGCACCGCCCGGCCGGGCAGTGGGCATCCACCGCGTGGGCAAGGTACTCGTCCCGGAAGTAACGCAGGGTGCTCAGCACCGGGCTGGGAGCCGTCTGACCCAGACCGCACAGGGACGTCTCCCGAATGGTGCGCCCCAACCGCTCGATCTCCTGCAGCAAGGCGGTCCGCTCTTCTCCGGTCTTGACTGCCCCCGAGCCGTTGCCACTCCACCCGGGCCGGTGGGTGATCTCCTCGAGCAGGTCGTAGAGGCGGGCGATCCCCTCCCGGCAGGGAGTGCACTGGCCGCAGGATTCCTCCCGGGTGAAGTTGAGGAAGAAGCGGGCGACGTCGACCATGCAGGTGGTGTCGTCCATCACCACCATGCCGCCCGACCCCATGATCGCTCCGGCAGCCACCAGCGAATCGTAGTCGACGGGGGTATCAAGGTTTGCTTCCGGCAGGCATCCGCCCGAAGGCCCGCCCATCTGTACGGCCTTGAACTTCCGGCCACCCTCGATGCCACCGCCGATATTGAAGACGATGTCCCGGATGGACGTACCCATGGGAACCTCGATCAGGCCGCTCCAGCGCACCTTACCGCTGAGTGCGAACACCTTGGTCCCCTTGCTTTTCTCCGTGCCGATCGCGGCGAACCACTTCCCACCCCGTTTCACGATGTCGGGGATGTTGGCATACGTTTCGACGTTGTTGATGTTGGTCGGGCAACCGAAGACACCCCGTTCGGCCGGATAGGGCGGCCGCGGCCGGGGCATTCCCCGCTTCCCTTCGACCGAGGCGATCAGGGCAGTCTCCTCACCGCAGACGAATGCTCCCGCCCCAATCTTCAACTCGATATCGAAACCGAACGAGGTCCCGAGGATGTTCTCACCCAGCAACCCATGCTCGTGCGCCGTCTCGATGGCCTTGCGCAATCTCTCGACCGCCAGCGGGTACTCTGCCCGCACATAGATGAACCCATGGCTGGCGCCGATGGCGTAAGCCGCAATGCTCATGCCTTCCAGAACACGGAAGGGATCTCCTTCCAGAACGCTCCGGTCCATGAAGGCGCCCGGATCACCCTCGTCGGCGTTGCAGATAACGTACTTGGGCGCCCCCTTGGCCTGCCGGGCCAAGGCCCATTTCTTGCCCGTGGGGAAGCCTGCACCACCCCGGCCCCGCAGCCCGGAGATAGTGACTTCGTCGATGACCTGATCCGGACTCAGTTCGAGCAGAGCCCGCTGCAGCCCGGCATAGCCGCCCCGTTCCAGATACTCTTCCAGCGATTCCGGGTCGATGAGGCCGCAGTTTTGCAGGACGATACGCATTTGCTGGCGCATCATGGGGTGATCCCGCAGCAGCGCCAGGCGGCCGGTGACGGGCAGTTCATCCGGAGCAGACTGGATGGGGGCGGTCAACCACTCCTCCGCCGTCATTGAACGTCCTTCCAACTCGTCAGCAGCTGGCGGCTCTTCGTAGCCGGGAGTAACACCAAGGAGCATATCCCCGGGAACTACGCCGTTATCCAGGTATTCGTGAAGCAGGCGTTTGACGTTTTTCTCGTTTACGGGACCAAAGGAGAGTCGCGGCCGGCCTGGCAGCCAGACATCGACCATCACTTCCCACTTGCACAAGCCCATGCAGCCGACCCGCTTGACCACGGCAGCCATACCGCGGCCAGCCAGCTCGGTCTCGAGAACCTCGATCACTTTCTCTGCTCCGGCAGCCAGCCCGCATGTCCCGGCGCCCACTAGAAAGTGCGGCCGCGTCACCAGTTTGCGGGGCGTCTGCCGCTGCGCTGCCGTCAGGATCTGTAAAGCCTGAGCCATCACCTTATCCTCTCCTCCGGTAACGAGCCAGGATCCTCGGGATTTCCCGGGTGGTCACCCGCCCGTAGACGTCGTCTCCCACGATCATGGTCGGAGACATACTGCAAGCACCGAGACAAGCTACGGTCTCCAGGCTGAAAAGCCCATCCGTGGTGGTCTCACCCGGTTCGATGCCAAGCTCGGAACGGAGCCGCTCCAGAAGTCCCTGACCGCCCTGGACGTGGCAGGCCGTACCACTGCAAACCCGGATCGGATACTTACCGGGTTTGGAGAGCTTGAAAAAGTTGTAGAAACTGGCCACCCCGTACGCCTGGGCGACCGAGATGCCCGCTTCCTGAGCACAGCGGGCCACTTCCTCCCGCGGCAGATAGCCGTACCGCTCCTGAACTTCCTGCAGCAGGACGATGATGGAGGGCCTCGTCTTTACCGGGCTGATGACAGTCGCCATGCCGCCTGCCTCCTTATGTGTTTGTGAATGTATGCACGATCCTCTTCCCCTGCCCCGTAATGCCATGCCACATCATGGTGTCCATACTTCCTGCTCGCCTAGCAGGCCAAGCCATGTACGGGTTTGGGGACAACCGCCTGCCTCCAATGTGGCAACCCTGATTCTTGATTCCCGCTATCACTTGTGCACACAATCACTTTCATTCTCATTATAAAAGCGTTCACCCCTGGCGAGCAAGGGGGCGCCGGAATCTCATACCAAACACAGATACAGCGGCATGGCGAGTTTTTCTGAACTGGAAGTGAGACACAGCTGGCGCCCGCGTGTCAGGTATGATAGATTCTGACGTCATGCAACGGCTGAACGAAGGAAGGGGCAGGCAAGCCGATGGCAGTTCTCAGCGTACGCAATCTCGCCAAGTACTGGGGAGCGGACGTGCTCTTCCGCAACGTCAGCTTCCTCGTCAACGAGGGTGAGAAGGTGGCATTGGTCGGCCGCAACGGCACGGGCAAGACCACCTTGCTGCGAATCATCGCCGGCCTGCTCGGGTACGACGAAGGCGTCGTCTCGCTGGCCAAGGGTTGCCGAGCCGGCTACCTCACCCAGGATCCCGAGTTTTCCCTGGGACCGGACGCTACCCTGTCCGACGAGGCCCAGTCTGTCCTCGCCTGCCTGGACGACTGGGAAGTCGAACTCCGTTCACTAGAGGAAAAGATGGCTAGGGTTGAGCGCGAAGACGAGCTGACCAGCATCATGGAACGCTATGGCCGCCTTGCGGAGAAGTTTGAAATGGCCGGCGGATACGACGCCCCGGCCCGGGTGAAGGCGATCCTCTTCGGGCTGGGATTTAGCGAAGAGGATTTGGAAAAACCGGTCAAGGTGCTGTCCGGCGGGCAGAAAGTGCGGCTGGGACTGGCCAAGATCCTGCTGGAAGAGCCGGACCTCATGCTGATGGATGAGCCCACCAACCATCTGGACCTGGCGGCCACGGAGTGGCTGGAGGAGTATCTACGCTCTCTGCGGGTGGCAGCGCTCATCGTTTCGCATGACAGGTATTTCCTCGACCGGGTGACCACGCAGACACTGGAGCTTGCCCACGAGACTGCGGAGCTGTACACCGGAAGCTACAGCTTTTACGTACAGGAGAAGCAACGCCGGCTCGAGGCCGCCCGGGACGCCTACGAGCGGCAGCAACGGGAGATAGCCCGGATTCAGTTCTTCATCGACAAGTTCAGGGCGGGAACGCGGGCGACCATGGCCAAGAGCCGGGAGAAGGCGCTGGCCCGGATGGAGCGGTTGGAACAGCCGCCGGCCGAGG